>JBMOHG010000075.1:0-10724 GCA_049317965.1 Paludibacter sp. | reverse complement strand
TAAATACCCATTTCCACACCACCTTCAGTAGCTGCACGAATATATCGAAATGCATACGCTATTCCGCAAGATGACAGTGACATAAAAGCATTTAATTGAGTTTCGGGTACAAGAAATGTTTTTCCCAATTCGGCAAACAATGATACTATTAACGCTTCCTGTTCTTTATCGGCATTGAACGAAGAAATGGTGGAAACACTTTGCAAAACGTCGATAGCTGTATTTGGAATCACCCTGAAAAGAGTGGCACTTGTATCAAAACATTTAGTTAGTTGTTCAAAATTAACTCCGGCTGCAATTGAAACGAGTATTTGCTTTTTTAGATCAATTTTGTTTTCAATTTCTTCAGCTACAACTTCTACCAACCAAGGTTTCACTGCAAGTATAATAATATCAGCGTCTTTAATAATTTCCCGATTGGAATTACTTACAATAATTTCAGGATTAAAAGCGTTGATTGCATATAAATTAGGTTGATAAACATCGCTGACACGAATATTTTTCGATTGAATGAGCGTGCCTTTTGATAATCCACGAGCAATAGCCGCACCCATGTTTCCAGCTCCAATAATGGCAATTTGTAAGTTATTTGTTTCCATTTTATTCTTGTTTTTATAAAAAACGGTATTGATTTCAAATTTGAATCACAAAGATAGGATATTTTACAATTTCTAGTGTTTTTTCTGAAAAAGAAATTCTATTTACAAAATTCGTTGATGAATCGAACACTATTAAAAACTCAGACTAATACTAGTTGTGATAAGCCATGGAATTGCACCGGGTTTTTGTAAATCGCTCAGTCGCCAAACCGATTGAACAGTAAAAAGGTGCAAAATATTGCTCACCCCCACTCCCACTTCCATATAAGGCTTGTTGAGTGGTTTTAAATAATCGGGAAATTGAATTAAATTTTCATGTGTATTGCTCAAACCACCATAGGCAAAATGCATTGAACACATTTCGCGCAAGTTCAATTTTTTAATTATTGGAATTTGATTAAACAAAAGACCATTAGAAATAAATTCAGAATGAACAGTAACATATTTATCTGTAGCATATTCCATTAATTTCATTGCATTGAATGCATATAAACTATAACCACCGGTATCTTTCCCAAATGGAATATGTAGTAATGGATAAGGGACATTTCCAAATATCCAACCTGCCTCGGCTATATAATTAAATTGACCAATATCGGTGCGGACAAATTGTTTAACGGCAGCTGTTAGTTTTCCATAATTGCCGACTTTTGATCCATATTTGTATTTACCAGCTTCCAAAGTGCTGTAAAATACTGGTTTATGATTTGAAATATAAATCCGTTTCAAATGGTCGTTATAAGTACTCTCTTCAGTGGAAAAACGAGTTAGCAAAGTTGCTGATTGATGTTGCAGTGAATAAAAATTTTCGTTCCCATTTTTCATTGGTAAAAATTGGTTTGAGAAAATTTGATTGGATCGTATAAATAGGCTTGATTCAATATCTGAACTCCAATCGTTTGTAAATGAAAGTGTAAACTCCTTTCGCCCATTCAATCTTTCTGCTGAATTGAATCCAATAATTGTGTTCGCAATATCCACATCGCCTGTAACAAGTGGATTTTCGTAATACATAAAATTATTATAATCGTAATTTATTACACGATAATCGTCGCAATAATTAACACCAATAATCCGGCGTTTTTCGCCCGGCAAACGAAATTGTACTCCGCCTGAATATTTGAATTCCTTACTTTTAAATCCATAACCTGCATAACCATCTAATGAAATATTTTTCAATAAATTTTCGTTAGTTCTGAATGGTAAATTCATCCGAAAGCCTTCAATATCAGTGATTCTGGCTAGTTGTTGAATTTTGCCCAAATCAAATATTCCCATTGGAATATAACCGGTCAATATTATTTTGCCCAACCATTTCGCCGTTCGCAATAATGGCGTATCATTCAGTTCATTTAATTTTTCATTCAAAGTAGCTTCAGAGTATTTGCTTTTTGCAAAATTATCAATATTATTTTGAATTGAATCTGTATAATTATATGATGCTGTTTGCTTTATGAATATTTCAGGGTTTGGTCGCAAACTATCTGCAAGTAACTGGTAGGTCATATTTAATGTTAACTCATCAAAAGAAGGTGTCCACTGATTATTCGTCAATGCCCTAAAACTCTGAGAAATTCGCAAGTTATGAATAAAATTTATATTAGCCTGATTCGGCAATTGCACATCAATCCGAGTAAGTGCAAAGCTGAGGGAATCAATCCAAAGCTTTCCATCAAATGCTAAATTTTTTGAGTTCTTAGTTCGGAAATGAATTTCGTATTGTTTGCCTGTTTCTGTGTGAAGGCTATCTGCAATATAAAAATCATAATAGGCATTTCCGATGCTTGAAAGTGGACTTACAATACTTTTTCCGAAAATATTTATAGAGTTTTCATAAAAGTTTAAATCAATATCTGTTTGACCAACAAGCTGTGATATAAGTGCTTTGCCAATTCCGTTGGATGAAAATACCTTTTCTGAAATTTGTTTTTTTTCTTTTGAAGAAATTTTGTAACCTATTTCGGCCATGTACAACGGCACAACTAATAGAGAATCATCGTGATTCAAAGATCCCGATTTCAATTGTTCGAAAAGTCTTTTATTTATGCTCCGCTGGCTGATTTTACTTAGTAAAACAAGATTTTGTTCGGTACTTTGTGCAATAAAACCATTTTTTTTGGAAACATCATTTTCACTTTTCAAAAATCGTACTTTTTTCATTAATTCTATTGCCGGGTTGGTGCCGGGAAGTACCAAAACATCTTGCAAAAGTGTATTTTCTTCAATCATTTTAACCTCTACACCAACACTTTGCCCTCGCTTAATTTTAATTTCCTGACGTTTGTATCCAACTGACGAAAAAACAAGTGTTGTTTCCTTTCCTGTGGTTCGAATCAAAAAAAGACCTTCCTCGTTGCAATTTGCACCTATTTCGGTATTTTTAAAATATACACTTACAGATGGAATTGGACTATTATCAGCACTATTCAAAACTTGTCCGACAACAACTGTCTCCTGTGCTGCAATTTTGGTAAACGCAAACAATAAAATGAACCAAAATAATATAATTCCTTTGTGTTGAATAAAAAATCTATTTTCCAAAGTCTTGATAATAAATATAATAAATCTATGATAAAGCGTAATTAAAATTGACTAAATGCCTGCTGGTCTTTTGTTCAACGGATGACATTCAATTATCGTTTGACGCAAGAAATGGACATCGATATGCGTATAAAGTTCTGTAGTGGTAATGGATTCATGACCGAGAAGTTGCTGAATGGCTCGCAAATTGGCACCGTTTTCGAGCAAATGAGTTGCAAACGAATGACGAAAAGTATGCGGACTCACATTTTTTCGAATTCCTGCCAAAATAGTAAGTTCTTTTACTATTGTAAAAATCATGGCACGGGTAAGAGTTGAGCCACGCCTATTCAAAAACAATCTGTCTTCATGTCCCTTTTTGATATTCAACGCATTACGATCAATTTTCCAAAGACCAATTTGTTTAATTGATTGTGGCGAAAGTGGAACCAACCGCTGTTTACTCCCTTTTCCTTCCACCAGCATATAACCTTCATCTACATACAATTTAGAAAGTTGCAACCCAATAAGTTCAGAAACACGTAATCCGGAACCGTAAAGCACTTCGATAATGGCTTTATTTCGCTGCCCTTCTTGTTTTGAAAGGTCAATGGCATTTACAATTTTATCAATCTCTTCAATTGACAAAACCTCAGGCAGTCGTAAACCAATTTTGGGACTTTCCAGCAATTCCGTAGGATCTTTTTCCAGAATATTTTTATAAATCAGAAAATGATAAAACGATTTTATACTTGACAAAATACGTGCCTGTGAACGTGGATGAATGCCAAGACTACTTATTTCAATAATAAAATCTCGAAGAATTTCTGTTGTAGCTTCCTGAAGAATTATTTTTGCATCAGACAAATAACCTGATAATTTGTACAAATCACTTTCGTAAGCTTCTATTGTATTGTTTGACAAGGCTTTTTCAAGCTTTAAATACAAATGATATTCATCCAGAACAGGTAGCATATTCAATTAAAAAAAACAATGTTTTTTCGAAATAAACGAATCAAAATTAAAACATGCAAAGATAGAAAAAAATGCAGTGAGAGCGTGAATAAATATCGTTTTTGTTAATCTATATGGTTAACTTTATTATTTTCAAGCGAATTCATATCTTATTTTCATAAAAATCCCTTTTTATTATATCGCCAAAATTTCAAATTTTTGACAAATTTCATTCAAAATTTGACATACATTCAAATAAATGGCAAAAACTGCCATCTCTACATTGCAATTTTGTAAAATAGCTGTATCTTTGCAGCTGATTTCAGAGCGAAAAAATTATCTACTAGCATTTTAATTCAATACTATATGGATTTATTAGAAAAAATTATGGCACGCGCCAAGGCAAACCTTCAACGAATTGTTTTGCCCGAAGGCACAGAAATTCGCACATTAAAAGCAGCGGATATTATTCTGAAAGAAAAAGCAGCACAACTTATTTTAATAGGGAATGAGTTAGAGATCAAAAAAATGGCTGCTGAGAATAACCTCATCCACATATCGGAAGCTACAATTGTAGACCCCGAAACTAATTCCAAAATGGCTGAATATGCCAATCTATTGTTTGAAATCCGCAAAAGTAAAGGTTTGACGATGGAAGAAGCCGTGAAATTGGCAAAAGATCCATTGTATTTAGGCTGCTTGATGATAAAAAATGGAGATGCCGATGGAGAATTAGCCGGTGCCAGAAACACAACCGGAAATGTACTGCGCCCTGCGTTTCAAATTGTAAAAACCCTACCGGGAATTCAGGTAGTTTCAGGTGCTATATTAATGTTTACGCCCGCACATCAATATGGCGAAAATGGGTTATTAGTTTTTGCTGATTGTGCAGTAAATCCAAATCCTACTGCTGCCGAGTTGGCACAAATAGCGGTTTGTACCGCCGATACTGCTCGTATAATTTGTGGTTACGAACCACGCGTTGCCATGTTGAGTTTTTCGACCAAAGGAAGTGCGAAACATGAATTGGTAGATAAAGTGATAGAAGCTACAAAAATAGCCAAAGAAATGGCGCCAGAATTACAAATTGATGGCGAAATGCAAGCAGATGCAGCATTAGTTCCTGAAATCGGACAAAGTAAATCGCCCGGAAGTTTAATTGCCGGACATGCCAATGTATTGGTTTTCCCTGACTTACAAGCAGGAAATATCGCTTATAAGTTGGTAGAACGTTTTTCAGGTGCTCAGGCTGTAGGCCCAATTCTACAAGGAATGGCAGCACCAATTAACGATCTTTCGCGCGGCTGTTCTATAGATGACATTGTTAAAATGATAACAATAACTGCCAATCAGGCAATGAAATAAGTTTTAGGTTAATCCGTTGATTGGTTTATTAGCTTTAGTAAGCAATTTTCACTAACCAATTGACCACTTAACCACTCAACCAATTAACTACAAATTATTATGGCAGACGAAATTATTGAAGCAATTGAACGCTATGGATTAAGCAAGCGCAACCGTAAAAGGACGCTGTTTTCGAGAATTGGCGTGGTAGGCTGTGGAAAAGAGGGAAGTGTAATCTCTTATACAGCAGCCCTCAATGGAATGGAAGTGGTTTTTCTTGAACCCAATGAAGAAAGTATTGCCAACGCATACAGTCGAATTGAAGAAAAACTCGACAAAAAAATTCAAAATTGGGGTTTAACCGAAAACGAAAAAAAGGCAATTTTAAGTCGTATAACAGGTACTTCAAAATTCGAAGATTTTAGTGGATGCGATTTCGTTATCGAGGCCATTCGTTATCATGATCAAACTGGAGAAAGACGTATTGTTCAACGAAAAGAAGTTTTTCAGGAATTGGAACGAGTTCTGTCTGTTAATGCTATTATTGCTTCCAACGTTTCAACCGTAATTGTCACCGATTTGGCTTCGGAACTTGCTCATACCGAACGCTGTATCGGATTGCATTTTTTGTCAAATGTGCCTGATTCTCAGATTATTGAAATTGTTCCAGGGCTGAACACATCCACCGAAACTTACGATAAAGTTTGTCAGTTTGCCCGCATGATTCATCATCAATTTATTCCTGTAATGGAATCATCGGGATTGGTTAGTATAAGGTTGTTTCTAATACAATTAAATGAAGCTTGTGGTATATTGATGGAAGGTATTTCTTCGGTAGAAGATATTGATAGGGTGCTAACAGTTGGTTTTGGACACCGTCAAGGAGTTTTCCGTACTGCTGACCAAATGGGAATCGAAAAAATAGTTCGACTACTCGAAAACTTGTGGGACGAATATGGCAGTTTAAAATATAAACCATCGCCCATAATATTGAGACTTTTCCGTGCTAAACACTTTGGAATAAGCACTAAAAGAGGCTTTTATACGTATGACGATTTTGGCAATATTATAAAATAAGGAGGAACTGAAACATGAAAATATTAGTTTTGAACTGTGGTAGTTCATCAGTAAAATATAAATTGCTGGATATGGAAACCAACGAAGAGTTGGGAGCTGGTGGTGTAGAAAAAATTGGAATGAAAGGTTCATTCTTAAAACATGTACGTCGTGATGGACAAAAAGTGATTTTAAAAGGTGAAATTCTGGAACATCAAATTGCAGTTGAATATATTTTAGGAGTGCTCACAAGTGCCAAACATGGTGCTATTGAATCACTTGAAGAAATAAACGCAGTTGGTCATCGTGTTGTTCATGGTGGTGAAAAATTTAATTCCAGTGTTTTAATAACTGAAGAAGTTATTCAGAAAATTGTAGAATGTATTGATATTGCTCCTTTACATAATCCCCCAAATTTAGCTGGTATTTACGCTATCAACGAATTGTTGCCTTTGGTTCCACAAATTGCGGTTTTTGACACTGCTTTCCATCAAACAATGCCCGATTATGCTTATATGTATGGACTTCCATATTCATTATATAAAAAATATGGGATAAGAAGGTATGGTTTTCACGGTACCAGTCATCGTTATGTTTCAAATCGAGCCTGTGAATTTTTAGGATTAGATTTGCAAAATACCAAAATGATTACAGCTCACATTGGAAATGGCGCATCGGTCTGCGCTATCGAAAATGGTAAATCGGTTGACACATCAATGGGATTCACACCTGTTGAAGGCTTAATGATGGGAACCCGTTCAGGCGATATTGATTTGGGAGTAGTCACGTTTTTGATGGAAAAGGAAATGATTGGTTCACATGCAGTTTCCACGTTATTCAACAAGCACAGTGGTGTATTAGGAGTATCAGGCATATCGTCGGATATGCGCGATATTGAAAATGCTATTGCTGAGGGCAACGATCGCGCCAAATTAGCGTTAGATATGTACGAATATCGTATTAAAAAATACATAGGTTCTTATACCGCTGCTTTGGGAGGAATTGACGTGCTTGTATTTACTGGCGGCGTTGGTGAAAATCAGACTGCTACCCGTAAAAAAGTTTGCGATGGATTAGCGTTTTTGGGTGTTGAAATAGATTCAGAAATTAATGCACAATCGCGGGGAAAAGAAGTTCTGCTCAGCACTCCAAATTCAAAAATAAAAGTAGTGGTAATACCTACAGATGAAGAATTTATGATAGCTTCGGATACGCTTGAAATACTAAAGCAAATTGAAAATCAGTAAAATCAAAAACGCTCAACATTTAATTCTGTTGAGCGTTTTTGTTTTATCAATTCACTTTGAAAGCTCAAAGTTTATATCTAAAAACATTACGAGATACAGATTTTTTTGGTGTTAAAGACCGAATGAAAAATGGCAAATCACCTGTAAAACTTCCTTTAAGCTCTTTATCATCAGCGGTTTTAAAATTACAAACTATTTTAGCTTTTCCATTATAAATACTATATGTAAATGAACCCTGAGTTATTAGTTTGTAGGTAGATTTGGCTGAATTCTGTTCAAAGTATGAAATATAGGCTCCAATTGGATAAACTTCGCTGTCAATTGTATCATTTTTCCCAGCATAAATCGTAAAAGGTTCCGTAAGTTCTTTATTAGTAATTCTGTATGTTCCAACAGAAAGAACTGTGTCAGTTGGTGCAACAAAAATATCTTCCAAAAATAGGTATTGACCAAAACCAAGCAGCTCCCCATTTTCATTTATTTTCAATGAATCACTAAATAACGACAAAGATATTGTGTTATTTAGATTGCCGAATTGTGCATAATAAGCACCGTAAAAATCAGCATAACCAAGGTAATAATGAGGATTTGACTCATACGTATAAGGTGGTAAAGGTTCAGGTCCTTTACATGAGAAGAAAAGAATATTGAACAGAAAAATGAATGGTAGATAGAAATTTTTCATAAATATAAAAGCAAAATAGAAAAAGTATTATTGGTATATTATAACAAACAGTCAAAATTGTGATTTATTGTTTGACAAAAAACAAGTAAATAACATTGTAATCTCATTCTTTGGTTTCTCTCCGAATATAGCGCACCGGATAATATGCTGCCAAAAAGCCCATTAATAGCACTGTAATAAGCACTAAAAGACTATCTACAAAGTTTGTAACCACAGGATAAGCATCCACAACATAACCAGTTCCCAACTTCAAAATTCCAAATCGTTCTTGCAATAGGCAAATAATAGTTCCCAAACCAATTCCTAAGATTGCTCCTACTGCAGAAATCATCCAACCTTCGAACAGAAATATCCTTTTAATCAACTGATCATTAGCCCCTAAATTTCTAAGCGTTTCAATATCTGCTTTCTTATCAATTATCAACATTGACAGCGACCCAATAATATTAAAACTAGCAATTAGTAAAATAAAACACAAAATAAGATAAGTAATCCACTTTTCAATTTTCATTATTTTGAAAAAACTTTCTTGTTGTTCGTATCGGTTTTTAACCTGAAAACGATCACCAAGTATAGTTTTTATCTGTTTTTGAGCTATTTCCGGGTTAACTCCATTGGCTAATTTTAATTCGACCGAAGTAACTTTTGATTTTTCATATTCAAACAAGTCCCGCGCTAAATCAATGGAAACCAACACATAGTGATCATCGTATTGTAATTGCTGAACGGAAAAAATTCCTGAAACGAAAGTTCCAACCTGATTGAAACTATTTTCGGGACGCAAGAGATTTATTTTACCACTTCTTTTGGGAGCGTAAATATAAAGCGGGTCAATAAAATGAGCTCCAAGCCCTAAAATACTTGCTACTCCTACTCCGGGTACCGAACGCTGAAATGCACCGTCATAAAGCGTAAATTTACCATCGTAAAGTATGCTGTCGATACGTGTCATTTTTTGAAATTGGTCTGTTACTCCTTTTATAGTAGCCGGCATTTGTTTGTCCTTAAACCGTAACAAAGCATTTTCTTCAACTATTTCGGTAAAAAAAGCTACAGATTTTAACTTCCTTATTTCAGTCAATTCTGGTGAATTTACTTCAAAAGTTTTACCCTCAACCAATGTGATTTTTAAATCGGGATCGAAGGCTGAAAACATGTCGGATATAAGCGATTCAAAGCCATTAAATACAGATAATACGCACACCAAAGCCATGGTGCCTACTCCTACCCCAGCAGCTGAAATTCCTGAAATAATATTGATGGCGTTGTGAGATTTTTTAGAGAACAGATACCTTTTGGCAATAAATAAAGAAAACGACAAACCAACAAACCTCCCCAGGAAAGAGGAGGTGTTGGAATTTGATGTCTGCTTTTGCTTATTGCTCATTTTTCCTAAAAACTATTCGTTATCTTCAGGAGCCGGACCCGGAGGATCACTTCTAAGCAAATTGTCAATGTTTTCGAGGTAATCAAGCGAATCATCAACATGAAAATATAGCTCCGGTACTATTCGTAACTGGTGACGAACCCGCTTTCCCAAATCGAAACGAATGGCACGGCTATCTTCTTGTACTTTAGCTAATACGCCCGACGACTTTTCGCTTGGAAAAATACTCAAATGTGTATGTGCAATTCCTAAATCGGGACTTATGCGTACACCTGTAACGGTTATTAATGTGCCGTGCAATTCACGTGCGTACAACAAAAAGATTTCACCTAATTCCTTTTGCAACATCCTTGATATTTTTTGTTGTCTGGTTGTTTCCATTTTTTTAGTTTTTAATTATGAATTTTATCAATCATTTCGGTTGCATTCAAATCTATTTTTGAAAATGCAAACCATTTCTTGCCCAAATCTTTTAGCGAAGCACCAATATGAAAAATGTTTTCGTTATCAAGAATCAAAAAACGATCATGCGATTTTGAAAACACTTTCACTTCAATCGGTTCATATTGAGCATTAAATTTTTCCAAATCCAATTTTAATTCATTCGATATTTTGGAAGTGTAAATTATAGCTTTCACTCCTTTTCCGCGTTTCGACAACAACATTAAAACACCTTCGTCCACATAACTGTCAATCAAAATGATGGATTTCTTAGCAGTTTTCACTAAATCGGCAACAAATTTATAAGCATCAAAAATTTGTCCATCATAGAAAATGCCTTCGTGTGGTGGCAATGACGTTTTAATAATTAAATCAAATTTTTGGTCATGCTCTAACATTTTCTTTTCAATGCGGTCTATTCTATGATTCAGCACGTAACCTTTCATCAAATACTCTTTCAATATGCTGTTTGCCCAAATACGAAATTGAGT
>JBMOHG010000074.1:0-11007 GCA_049317965.1 Paludibacter sp. | reverse complement strand
AAATGCTTGATGAAGTTGTTGCCATTGGTTATGGTACAATGAAAAAAAGTGATTTGACCGGTGCGGTAACGTCAATTAAATCTGATGCACTTCAAAAAACGCCTTCAGCAGGTCTTGATCAAGCATTACAAGGACGTGCCGCAGGGGTTACTGTAAATGCTAACAGTGGACAGCCCGGAGCTGCAGCAGTTATTCGTATTCGTGGTATTGGCACAGTAAATGGAAGTGGTCCAATATATGTTGTTGATGGAATGATTCTAGACAATATTTCTTTTTTAAGTCCTAATGATATAGAATCTACCGAAATTCTTAAAGACGCATCATCGACAGCTATTTATGGTTCTCGCGGTGCAAACGGAGTAATTTTAGTAACTACTAAAAAAGGTAAAGAGGGAAAAAGTAATATTTCGTTTAATGCCTATGCAGGAATACAGAACAGATGGAAGCAACTGGATTTAATGCAGCGTGATGAGTTTGTAAAAACTATTATATCCTTAAACAATGTTTTTTCAGAAAGATCTTATTTCAAGTCAAATGGTTTTAATAAATGGTTATCAGCATATCGTTTGGGCTCGCCATACTATCCCACAGTAAAATTATCATCAACAAGTACCGGCTTTGATTATTCACAGATTGAAACTGATTGGCAAAATGAAGTTTTTAATGAAAATGCACTTATACAAAACTATCATTTATCTATTGATGGAGGTACAGAGAAAGATCGTTATGCTTTAAGTGGAAGTTATTTTAATCAGGATGGAACAATTATTGGCTCTAATTTTGAACGTTTTACTTTGCGCATAAATAGTTCGCACAAAATACGAAAATGGCTTACAATAGGCGAAAATCTATCATTTATGTCGTCTACCGGTCGTAATGCAATGAACAATAACTCTAGTCCGGGCGCATCAGTATTATCCGCGGCACTTGCAATGGCTCCATGGGATCCTACTCATTATCCAGCAGGTTCTGTTAATAGTTACGGAAAAGATTTAGGTGGTCAAATTTCTGCATCTTCAAATTTTCGAAATGTAACTAATCCGTATTCGATGGTTGAAAACAGTGTACCTATAAGTAATGCAGAACGTTGGGTAGGTGATATTTTTGTTGAGATTTCGCCTGTGAAAAATTTAGTTTGGCGATCTTCATTAAGTCTCGATTTGTCCAATACTATTGATAAATTGTTTAAATACTCCTACGAATACTCTTCCTACGATAAATCGGACAAAAATTTCTTGTCGAGTAATATGGCGCGATATAGTACTTTAATGATTGAAAATACTTTGACGTTTTCTAAACAAATAGGAAAACATAGTTTTACATTAATGGGTGGTCAAACCGCAGAAGAATTCAATTATTATGGAATAGGTGGGTCAGGAGCATCTATTCTTAACCCGACATCTAATAATTGGTATTTATCACAAACCTCTGAAGATAGAACTTTTGCAAGTGACGGAGCTTCACGCACCCGAATGTTCTCGTTACTTGGTCGTTTGCATTATTCATTTAATAGTAAATATATGGCTACTTTGAATTTTCGTGCAGATGCATCAAGTAAATTCCCTGAAAATTTATGGGGGTATTTTCCGTCAACAGCTTTAGCTTGGCGTATAAGTGAAGAAAGTTGGATGAAAGATATTTCAAATCTTGATTTTATGAAAGTTCGTGTTGGATGGGGTCAAATAGGAAATGATAAAATAGGCTCTGATAGTTTTATACTAAAAATGTTCAATTCAGGACCTACTTTCGTTGATTATGTATTTGGTAGCACTCAACAGTTGAATAATGGTGCGGCAGTTCTTACTTATGTTAACAAAGGTGGAAAATGGGAAACTACAGAACAAGTAAATGCAGGTATTGACTTTGGTTTTTTCAAAGGCTTATTGAATGGAAATATTGATATTTTTCAACGCGACACAAAAGAAATGTTATTATCGGTAAAAGCACCAGCACAAGTTGGTAATCGCTTCGACCCGGTAGCAAATGTTGGAAGTGTGAGTAATCAAGGTATTGAATTGACACTTGATCATCAAAATAAAATAGGCAAAGTGAAATATTCGCTCAATGGAAATGTATCCTTTATTAAAAACGAATTAACGGATTTGAATGGTGGAGACCGTGTTTATGGCGATCGTTCTATTTCTGACAAAGGGTATGCACTTTATACACTTTGGGGCTATAAATACGAAGGAATCTACAAAACCAATGAAGAAGCACTTCAACATTTATACAGCTATACAAGTGAAACTATACCATATAATGCCGGTGATGCTAAGTTTACTGACTTGAA
Organism: Paludibacter sp.; assembly: GCA_049317965.1. Taxonomy (GTDB): domain Bacteria; phylum Bacteroidota; class Bacteroidia; order Bacteroidales; family Paludibacteraceae; genus Paludibacter. The sequence goes on along the minus strand of JBMOHG010000074.1, from coordinate 8,717 downwards.
TAACGATGGTAAAATAAACGATTCGGACAAGACTGACATTGGAAATCCATTTCCATGGTTAACTTATGGATTAAACGTGGGAGTAGATTATAAAGGATTTGATTTGCAAATGTTCTTTCAAGGTGTTTATGGAAATGAAATTTATAATGCTGTACGTGAACGAACTGAAGGAAAAGGAACCGAAGCTACCTTAGGAACTCAAATGCGAAATGTATGGACACCAACAAATACCGAAGGAACAATTCCAAATCCTTATGGAAGTTCGCTAAATATGACAACTTCAAGTCGATTTGTTGAAAGTGGAGCTTACTTGCGCTTGAAAAACACACAAATAGGTTACACAATTCCCAAAAACATAAGCAAAGCAATGAATATTAACCGTTGCAGATTGTACTTGTCTGTAAGTAACTTGTTCACATCTACGAATTATTCGGGCTATGATCCAGAAGTTGGTAGTGGTGTCGATTATGGCAATTATCCTCAAGCACGTACATTTATGTTTGGCATTAACCTCGATTTATAATAGTATGCTTAAAAATATTTCAAATAAAAGTTTAATTTAAAAAGACGATTAAGTTTCAAAAAAAAAGATACATTATGAAAAAATTAATTATAATATTTAGTGCTGCTTCAATGCTTTTTCTAACTTCTTGTGATTCGTGGTTATTGGAACCATCACCTGGTATTACTAAGCTTGCAGATTTTTATACTGTAGGTCAAACTGCCATTCAGAATGCTAATGCAGCTTATGTTCCATTGATGTGGGAGTATAATTATTCTTATTTCCCTGAATGGTTTATTGGTGATGTGGTTTCAGACGATGCACTAAAAGGTGGACAAAACATCGGTGATATGGCAGACGTTTATGATATGGAAAACTTTAAGACTAATGTCAACAATGGTTATTTACTTGATTTTTATCGGGCTCAATGGCAAGGTATACAACGATGCAATTTGCCTTTGCAAGAAATCCCAAAAATGAAGAATGATTTAACCCTGACAAGTTCTGTACAAAATCGCTTAGTGGGAGAATTGAAATTTCTTAGAGCATTGTATTACTTTAGATTGGTTCGGGTTTTTGGTGGTGTACCTAAGGCTACAAGTATAATTGAATCATCTGCCAATTGGAAACAACCCAGGGCTACTTCATCAGAAATATATGCTCAAATTATTAGTGATTTAGAGGATGCTAATTCGAAACTTTGGATAAAAAGTAAATACGCCTCAACCGATCTTGGACGTGTTACAAAAGGTGCTGCTCAAGCTATGTTATTGAAAGCAAATTTGTATAACCACAATTATGTGGATGCAAAAAGATGGGGCGATTCCATTATTGCTTCACACGAATATGATTTAGTGCCCAATTATGTAGATAATTTCACTTTAGCAGGAGAAAATGGAAAAGAATCTGTTTTTGAAATTCAATTTATGGAAAATCCAAACAGCGATTATGGAGGAGCTAATGGCGAAGGTGGTGAAGGTTATACACGTGGCACTTTTACTGTTATTTTAACTCGCTCGCGTTCATCGCAACTTGGTGGTGGATGGGGTTTCAACAAACCAACTGAAAACCTTTATAAGGAATATGAAATTAATGATCCACGAAGGGATATTACTATACTTAATCCAACTGAAGGTCAAATTGAAAATCAAGAGCAGGAAATTTATTTGGGCAGTCGTTATTTAAATAAAAAATATGCATTGATGAACAGTGATGGTTCATTTTATAAATTAACTCACCCAACCCGTGGACCAATCAATTCAAAAGTTATTCGATATGCAGATGTACTGCTAATGTATGCTGAGGCTTGTTGTGAAACCGGTGATTTAACGGGTGCAAAAAACGCATTAGAAGCTGTACGAGCTCGTGCACGTGGAACAAATGGAGGTATTTTACCAGCATTTCCAAATTACAATTCTTATATAGACAATAAAACCGATTTAATCAAAGCAATCCGTCACGAACGTCGTGTTGAATTGGCAATGGAAGGTCATCGTTGGTTCGATTTATGTCGTTGGGGAGTTGCCAAAGAAGTTATGGATGCCTACAAATCAACAGAATCTGTAGATGCTCAAAAACACATGGCAGCATTCATCAAAGGAAAACATGAATTAATGCCAATTCCAAGCAAGGAAATCGATTTGAATCCCATGGATCAAAATCCAAATTATTAGGTAATTACTATAAAACAAAATTCATAAACAATTAAATTTATTATCATCATGAAAACAAAAAAAATCTTTTTAATGTGTATCAGCTTGGCTGTATTATTATTCAGTTCATGTAAAACTGAAACTCCAATCGATGTAACAGGAATTTCTTTAGATGAAACAACTTGGTCAGTTGGTCTAGGAGATACCACATCACTCAAAGCAACAATTCTCCCAACCGGAGCTACTGGAACAGTATCATGGGCATCTTCAAATACGGCAATTGCAACTGTAGATAGTAAAGGTATTATCACGGGTGTAAAATTAGGAACAGCAAATATTATTGCATCTTTTGGTTCATTTACAGCTACATGTGCACTTACAGTTACCGAAAGTAGAAATTTCAAACCATCACTTTCCGGTACAGAATACTATCCAATAATTATGGATACAATAACTTCAAAAGCTCTAGGTTCTAAAATTAAAGCAGATTTTCGACCAGATGAAATGATTAAATTCTTGTATGTGTGGAATAGTACATATATAGAAGGAGCTTCTTCTGGTCCTAATTTCTACGGGCAAATTGAAAAATGGGTAAGTCTAACTGTAGGTACTGTTGGTTGGTCAGGAGCAGGTTTTAATATAAAAACAGTTGGAAATGAAGCTGCACTCGCGAGCTTAAAAGCTATTACTGACAATCCAGATAAATATTATTTGCATATTGGTATTAAAAGTAAAGATAATACTACACATGCTATTATCATGGGTGGTCAAACAGAAGTAAAATTTGCCATTGGTTCAGCAGGATTTGTAGATGGTGCTGCAACCTACCCTACGTTAGCAGATTTTACACGTGATGGCGAATGGCATCAAATAGAGATTCCAATGACTACTATAAAAAACATGGGTTTGACATATTCTAACGTTGCAACAGATCCAAATATCTTCGCTTTTTTAAGTGGTGGAGTTACAGGAAGAACAATTGACTTGGATGCTGTGTTTATATATAAAAAACAATAGTACTCACTAATAATTCAAGTGTAGCGGGTATATAAATATCCGCTACACTGCATTTTATATATTAATATGCCTGAATATTAAAAAAAACCACTAATTGAAAATGAGAAAGAAAACAAATTGGTTTGCAGTTGTTCTATTTGCTATCACATTTATTTCTTGCAAACAAGAAGAACCAGTTTTAAAATTGCAAAATGTGGTTTTAAATAATTCAGAACTTACAATTTTACAAGATGATTCAATTCTGATTTCAGCCAACTTAGAACCTGTTGGAGTAATAGCAACTGTAGAATGGAGTTCTTCGAACGAAAAAGTTGCTACTGTGAAAAATGGTTTAGTGAAGGCTTTGGCTAGAGGCACTACAACTATTAAAGCCACTGCCGATAGTATAAGTTCAACCTGTTTAGTAATTGTAACGCACGAAGATTTACCATATCAGTTGGTTTGGTCAGACGAATTTGACGGATCAACACTAGATTTAACTAAGTGGCAGTGTGAATTAGGTGGTAGTGGTTGGGGAAATAGTGAGAAACAATACTATACCGATAGAACTCAAAATATTCGATTAGAAAATGGGAGTTTAGTAATCGAAGCACTTAAGGAATCATATAGTTCTAACAATTACACTTCAGCTCGAATAACTACAAAAAATAAAGCATCCTTTAAATATGGTAAAATAGAAGCACGTATTAGTTTACCTGTTGGAATGGGAACGTGGCCTGCTTTTTGGACTTTGGGATCAAATATTAATACAGCAAAATGGCCTCTTTGTGGGGAAATTGATATTATGGAACATGTAGGCTCTCAACCAACCATGATTTCTCATGCTGTTCATACAAGCGAAAAAAATGGTTCAAAGGGTAACAATTGGTCAGTAAGAAAATACTTCGATAACCTCGAAAATAATTATCACACTTACGGTATTGAATGGGAGCAAAATGCCAGCGAAGGTGATGATAACATTAGCTTTTTTATTGATGGAGTGAAAAGTACAACAATTTGGGAACAACATCTTAATTCTAAAGCGTCCAACTGGCCTTTTTATGATGCTAACTTTCTAATTTTAAATCTTGCAATTGGAGGTACAATGGGAGGTTCAATTGATGATGCCATTTTCAATAATCAAGTTATGATGAAAGTAGATTATGTGCGTGTTTATCAAAGAAAATAAATTTTATTAGCTCCAATAAATTCCATTTATAAAAAATACATATTGCACTATCCTGAAAATTGGATAGTGCTTTTTTGTATAAAACATCCCTTCCTAATAAAGGTTCTTACAAATTCTAGACTTTTTCAATCCACTTTTTATTTGTTTTTTCCATTGATATTTATTTCCACCTAAATATTATTTCTGAAATGGGATATAAGGATTGTTTAATTCTAAAAATGACATCGAAATTTTTCAATCTAAAGGTTTTTTTGTTTCTATTATTTTCTTGGATAATTGTTAGATTCACTTTATTTCTATAAGAATTTACCTAATAATTAATATTTAGGTAGATAATTTTCCATTTTAGATAGCTGAATACTATCATGAAATGTGTTATACAACATGCTTTTTGTTATGTTCCTGAAATACAGTGTATAATAAATATATTTGACGTAATTATGTGTATTATTTTTGTATCCAAATCGTATTTATGCGTAGTAAAATATTGTTGAATCAATATTAAATCCATCTATATTTGCATTGTTTCAAACACAAAAACAATCAATAATAAAAAACATTTATGAAAAAAATTACCAGATTACTTCTTCTGTTTGTTGCAATAGCAACTTGGGGGAATGTGGCAAATGCTACAAACACTGAATGTGCAGGTACTTCTACTGAAGCAGCACAAGGGTCATATACCTTAGGGTATAATTATACATTTGCTACCGTTGGTACCGATGTTACTGTCACTTTTGAGTTATTAGACACTAAAGTAGGTCTTGTAGCTTATGCTTGGACTTATAATCCCGGATTTGCTGAAACAGGTATGACTACAGTTTCGGGTCAAAAATTCACCAAAACTTTCACAGGCCAGACTATTGGTGCAACTTTTAATATAGGTTGTAAGTTTGCTTATGCTGGTGGAATGTCTGTAACAAAAACACTGTCGTATACAGTAGGAGCAACTTGTGCACCTGTTGTGGCAGACACAGAAGCTCCAACTTCATTTACTGCAACCAAAGGAACTGTTGCTTTTAACAGTGTCGAACTTTTGTTAAATGCAAGCGACAATTCGGGAGCTGTAATATACGAAATTACTTACGGTGAAAATACACTAACTACCAGTTCTACTACAGGAGTTGAAAAATCTTATTTAGTAACAGGATTGACTGCATCAACTGCTTATAGTTTTTCTGTAATCGCTAAAGATGCAACTGGAAATACAGCTTTGAATAATCCAATTGTTGTATCTGCAACTACTTCTGCAAATACCAATACAGAATGTGCAGGAACTTCGGCTGAAGCAGCTGCCGGTTCTACTTTTACATTGGGTTACGATTATACTTTCACCACATCAGGTACTGATGTAACTGCTACTTTCAAATTATTAGATTCAAAAGTAGGTCTTGTAGCTTATGCCTGGACATACAATCCTAATTTTGCTGAAGCTGCAATGACAGCCGGAGCAAGTCAATCTTTTTCCAAAACATTTACGGGTCAAACCATAGGATCAACTTTCTCAATGGCTTGTAAATTTGCTTATGCCGGTGGATTGGCAATAACAAAAACATTTACATACACAGTTGGAAGTACTTGTGGCCCCGTTGTTGCTGATACAGAAATTCCTACATTGTTTACTGCCACTAAAGGTGCTGTAACTTCAAGCAGCGTGGAATTGTTACTTAATGCAACTGATAATTCTGGTGCAATAAACTATACTATTACTTATGGTGGTACTACGTTAACAACAAGTGGAACTTCTGCAGTACAAAAATCATATATTGTTACTGGATTAACTGCTTCAACTGCATATTCTTTTTCTGTAGTTGCAAAAGATGCTGCTAATAATGCAGCAGCCAACAACCCAATTGTAGTTACAGCAACTACAAGTGCCGGAGCTGCTACCTCGCCTGCAACGGCTGCACCAACACCTACAAAATCAGCTTCGAATGTTATTTCAATTTTCAGTAATGCTTATACCGATGTTGTTGGAACGAATTTTAATCCGAATTGGGGACAAAGTACAGCAGTTACAACTGAGCAAATTGAAAGTAATGCAACTTTGAAATATGCTAATTTGAATTATCAAGGAACACAGTTTGGTAGCGATGTTAATGCCACTACTATGACTTATTTACATGTTGATGTGTGGACTGCAAACGAAACTTCTTTACAAATTTATCCAATCAGTCATTCTACAGGAGAGAAATTTGTTTCATTGACTCCATTAACCTTAGGAAGCTGGAATAGTTATAACATTCCACTTGTATCATTCACAACACAAGGTTTATCAATGGCAGATTTGTTCCAATTCAAATTTGTTGGTTCGGGAGGCAAAACTGTATTCTTAGATAATATCTATTTCTATAATGAATTGGATAATCAAATTCCAACCGCTTTTACAGCTACTAAAGGTGCAGTTACTTCTACATCAGTTGAGCTATTACTTACTGCATCAGATAATTCAGGAGCTTTAGTTTACGATATTACTTATAGTGGCACTACAGTTACTACTACGGGTGTTTCTGCTGTTCAAAAATCATATATTGTTACGGGATTAACAGCTTCTACGGCTTATTCATTCTCGGTAACTGCAAAAGATGCAAGTAACAACAGTGCTGAAAATAGTCCAATAGTAGTTACAGCTACAACTAATGCTGCATTACCTACAAGTCCTGCTACCGCCGCGCCAACACCAACAAAGGATGCTGCCAAAGTTATTTCAATTTTTAGTGATGCCTACACCAATGTTGTAGGAACTCAATTTAATCCAAATTGGGGTCAAAGTACGGTTGTAACCACTGAGCAAATTGAAAGTAATGCAACGTTGAAATATGCTAACCTGAATTATCAAGGAACACAATATACAACTACTAATGCATTTGCAATGACACATATGCACGTAGATGTTTGGACAGCTAATGAAACAACTTTGCAAGTAACGCCAATTAGTCCGGGGAAAGAATTATTAGTGACACTTACTCCATTAACTCAAGGAGTTTGGAATAGTTATGATATTCTTTTGTCAACATTTACAAATGTGGATTTGGCAAATCTATTCCAATTCAAATTTGTAGGTTCGGGTGGTAAAACTGTCTATTTGGACAACATTTACTTCTACAACAATAATGTAGATGTAGATGCTACAGCTCCAGCCGCATTTACAGCCACAAAAGGTGCAGTGACTTATAACAGTGTAGAATTAATACTTAATGCTACCGACAATTCAGGTGCCGTGGCTTATGATATAACTTATGGTGGAACAACAGTTTCGACAAGTAGTGCATCAGGAGTACAGAAATCATATACAGTTACTGGATTGAATGCCTCAACTGCATATTCATTCTCTGTAGTGGCAAAAGATGCAACAGGAAATTCTGCAACAGCAATAGTAGTTCCGGCAACAACAAGTGCTGCATTATCAACACCAGTAACAGCTGCTCCAACTCCTTCGATTGACGGTGCAAATGTAATTTCAATTTTTAGTGATGCCTATACAAATGTTGCTGGGATTAATTATAATCCAGGATGGGGACAAAGTACAGTTTATTCACAAATAAGTGTTGCTGGAAGTTCGGTTATTAAATTAGAAAACTTTGGTTATCAGGGAACTACATATAACAACATAGATGCTTCTACAATGACACATTTACATTTAGATGTGTTTACACCAAACGAAACTTCATTGCAAGTAACTCCAATTAGTCCGGGACATGAGTTATTAGTATCGGTAGGTGCATTAGCATTGGATACATGGAATAGCATAATCATACCACTTTCTTCATTTACCGGAGTTGTGTTTAGCGATTTATTCCAATTCAAATTTGTAGGTTCGGGAGGTAAAATTGTTTATCTTGATAATATCTATTTATACAATCAACCTGCAACTTTACTTTCAGAAAATCAGATAAATAACCCAGTTAGTTGTTATCCAAATCCGGTTGTAAACAAAACAACGATTCATTCAACATCTGAAATGAGCCAAGTGATAGTCCGTAACATATTGGGACAAATCGTTAAAAGCGAAATGTTAAACACTAATCAACAAACGATTGACTTAAGCAATGTTTCAGCAGGAAACTATTTTATTACAGTGAAATTGGTAAATGGTCAATCTTCAACACAAAAAATAGTTAAATTATAATTCTTTTAAGTCCGCTGGGTTATTAACTCAGCGGACTTTATTAACAAAAAATCTCTAATCAACAATTTATAAAAACAACAAATTTTAAAAAATTACTCTTATGAAAAGAATTACTCGATTTATCCTCACACTGGCTGTGATAACAGCTTGGGGAAATGTGGCAAATGCTCAATCTAAAATTGATTTTGAAACAGTAGGTCAGGATTGGTCATGGACGTTATTCGAAAATGGCGATAATGCCCCAACTTT
>JBMOHG010000073.1:0-11032 GCA_049317965.1 Paludibacter sp. | reverse complement strand
GATAAGAATGGTTGCGATTTTAAATTGAAAAGTTTTCATGATGATTTTTTTTAAATTTATACATTAAGGTAATCAATTGACGTGCCAATAATATATAAATCTGTGATACAACACTTTAAACACTTAATCACATTATATATTTTCTTCATTTTCAAATAAAACCTTCGAAAACGAAGAGCATAATATATTTTTTGAAACAAGATTAATAATTAAAATCTCAAGAAACTTAAATCTCAATTGAATATTTCAACATTCTTCTGTGCAATGAATTCCATTCAATATTCAAGAGTTTGGCAGCTTCTGATTTATTATTGTTAGTTTGCTTTAATGCTCTCAATATTGTATTTTTCTCTATAACTTCTAAATCGAAAGTATTTGGTTCTGCAGTATTATTTTTTATTGTTTTATTATTTATCATCAATAAGTTAGTAGGTAACAGTTCCTTTCCAGAACATAAAATTACAGCTCTTTCAATAATGTTCCTCAACTCGCGTATATTTCCCGGAAAGCTGTAATTACTGAGCAATTGAATTGAGTCATTGTGAATACTCTCAATGTTTTTGTTCATCCTATTGGCAAAGTATTTCATAAAATGATTAGCTAAAATTGGAATATCGCTTTTCCTTTCGCGCAATGGTGGTAAATAGATAATAAAGGTTCCAACACGATGGAAAAGATCCACACGGAAATTTATACCATTAGAAATATCTTCAATTGGTTTATTTGTCGCTGCAACTATTCGTACATCGAAGTTCTGTTGACTTTGAGTTCCTATTTTCGTAAAAGTTCTGTCTTCAAGCACTCTAAGTAGTTTTACCTGCAATGCCGGAGTCATTTCACCAATTTCGTCAAGAAATAATGTTCCTTTATTTGTATTTTCAAACCAACCTGCTTTATCGGCAATTGCACCAGTAAAACTTCCTTTTTTATGTCCAAAAAACTCACTTTCAAATAAATTTTCAGGAATTGCCGACATGTTTACTGCTCCGAATATTTCGTTACATCTATTACTCAAATTATGAATTCCCCTTGCCACCAACTCTTTTCCAGTTCCACTTTCACCCAAAATTAACACTGAAGTATCAGGTGTTTGAGCCACCATTCTCATTTGGTTTTTTACCTCGTTAATCTCGTTTGAGTTTCCAATTATTTCTACACCAAATTCTCGATCGACAATTTCTTTTAAATGTGTATTCTTTGTTTTTTCGAACTTATATTTTTTATTTAATTTGGCATATTTTTCAGTCCTTTCTATCGACATCCAAACATCAGCCGGTGTAAATGGTTTTCTGAAATAGTCAACAGCACCACGTCTAAGGGCTTCAATTACAGTGTCCATATCACCCGAATCGCTTATCATTATTAATTCGATATGCGGATGGTCAGTTTTTATTCTTTCCAAAACTTCGAGTCCATTCATTTCGGGAAGCCGATAATCGCATATTACATAGTCAATTTTATGAGTTTTCAATAATGAAAATGCAACAGAAGGAGCTTCGGCTGTTAAAACGTTAAAACGTTCTTTTAATATTGAACTTGACAACCGCCTGTAAATGGGGTCATCATCAATAATCAACATATTTAATAATTCATTTTCCATCTTCTAATTATTATATATTGGTAATTCAATTGAAAAAACTGTTCCGGTTCCAAGTGTACTTTCAACTACAATAGATCCATTGTTCTTTTTTACAAAATCCTTTACCAACATCAAACCAAGTCCGGTTCCTTGTTCATTATTAGTGTCAGAACTAGTATAATGTAGATTTTTCTCAAAAATTGTATGAATAATTTCTTTACTCATTCCAACTCCTGAATCTTGTATCGAAATCGCAATACTTGTTTCAGTTTGTTTACTTCTTATTTGAATTGAACCATTGTTAGGTGTGAATTTAATAGCATTAGATATTATGTTGCGAAAAACAGTGTGCATTGTCACTTCATCGCATACTGCTTCTGCATTTTCATCAATATCCACAGAAATTGTAATACCTTTATTTTGCGCATTTGCTTCTAATAAATTTACACAACTCTCAATAACCGCATTGAGATTTGTTTGTTTAGGTTGTATCTCATTATTCAAATCTTGAAACCTTGTCCATTGTAAAAGGCTGGTAAGCAATGTACTTGTATCTTTTGCTCTCGATCTTAAATGATGAATAATATCCATAAAATCATCGCTTGTAGGTTCAATATAGCCCTGATCTATAGCATCAATGGTTTGAAGAATACCTGAAAGTGGCGAGCGAATATCGTGTGCTATAATTGAATAAAGTTTGTCTCTGGAACGATTCATTTCCACAATTGTAATGCGCGATTCGGCTAATTCTATATGGTTTTTTACACGTACCAACAATTCTTCGCCTTTAAACGGTTTTGCTATGTAATCAACACCACCCGCATCAAATCCTTCAACTACATTTTCAGTTTGATTATTTCCAGTTAAAAAAATGACTGGAATATCTTTCCACTTATCCACTTTTTTAATCTTTCTACATACTTCATATCCATCTACTTCGGGCATCATAACATCTAATAATATGAGCGAAGGAATTTCAGTATCTAAAGTAGCAATTCCCAAATCGCCGCTTTCGGCAATAGTTGTTCTATAACCAAAATTTTCAAGTGTTTTTGATGCCAAAAGAAGATTCATTGGATTATCATCAATAATCAAAATAAGTTTGTTGCTAATTTCGTTCATAATATATCTTTTATTTTTTTTATTTTTCAGTTTCTGTTATGAGAAAGATATTATTTGTCAATAACGTAACATTCATTACAATTAGTTGATTATAAACTTCTTAATCACTCTGTCGTTGATTGTTTCAATATCAATTGTATATATCCCTTTATTAAGAACATCTTTCAATTCGATAAATACAGAATTTGCCTTTAAAGGCAAATTCTCATATAACATGAGCCCATTTATAGTTTTAATTGAAAATTTTATTATTTCATCATGATTATTGTTATTTACAAAAAAAGTACCTGAATTTGGATTTGGATATAATTTAAATTTCGTATTATTTACTTCCGCTTTTGTTAGCGAGTCAAATTCAAAAGCCCCAATATCACAGATATTATCCTTAATTCTACCATTTCTATTAAAATCAAAATTTATTCCAAAAACAGAAACATCAGCACCCTTATTTATAATAGGTAATGAAAAAGTAAAATCAGTTATTTTTGGAATATTATTTATATCAATTGTAGGAGATATGATTTGTGAAAAATAATTGTTAACTATAAATAGTTGCTCATCGCTTTTATAATATAAATAGCTCTGATTCAAATCCTTATAAAGCCCGTACGATCCTGGATTCAAAATTAAATTATTGATTATTTTATTGTTCTTACTTTTGTCAACATAAATCCTTATTCCATCGGTTTTGGGAGAAATGATAGTATTGTTTATAAAATTATACGACATATTTTCAGAAGTTGCTCTATCATCACAAAATATTCCATAACCACCTCTTAATAAATCTATAGAATCGCCCATTTGTCCGGCATTGACAATCAGATTATTATACAATATATTATTACCCGTACCAAATAGCGAAATACCTGTACCACTTCCATTTAGTATTGCATTATTGTAGCATTTTCCTGTTGTACCATTTCCTATTTGAATTCCACTATTCTGACTCTTTTCATTCGCAATTCCGTAATTTGTAATTTTATTCCCGTAAATTTCACAGTCAAAATTGGCGGAACCAACTTGTATGCCATCCCAACCAGAACTATCAACTACATTGTTATAAACTCTCAAACCTTTTATTTCATGTGGAAACAGAATTTCAGGTTTGTCAAAACAATCAACAGTATATCCGGTATAAAAAGAATGTCCAATATATAATCCTTCGCCTAAAGTATGGTGTATATAATTATCATGAATGCTGACATTCCGTTGCACAAAATTACCTCTATTACTTGATCCATCGCATTTTGGTTGGCTAAATGACATTATGCCAGCAAAACCGGTATTTGCAATTTCAAGATGATCAATTTCGAAATTAGTACTCAAATTATTAATAGTCAAACCACTAGCACCTTTAAAAGTTTTCAGAATTTTAATTCCAAAATTTTCTGAATTATCAGCACTTCCGGTAAGTCTAAAATACGAACAATTAGAAATTGACAAACCAAAATAGTGGTCATCATTTTCAATAACTACTTCACCATCATAATTTTTGATTACAATATATTTAAGCGAATCTCCACGAAAATTAGCAAATCTCAAATACTGTCTTTTACCCGCCATTATACAAACTGTATCGCCTGGTAAAAGTGATAGACTATTTGCATCAACATTAGTTTGTTCAAGTGGTACAATATATTTACAATTACGAACTTGTGATTTTACATTGAAGAATATAAAAATAAAAAAAAACACAATCAAAATGCTGAAATGCTTAATTTTTAATGTCTTTATGGCGCTTTGAATTTGCATCTTATATTTTTGAATTACAAAGACATAATACTATATTGATAAATTTCCAGAGTACATTGTAAAATACAAAAATGTGAAACAAGTATTTTATCAAATTTGTGGGAATATTATAAAAAGAAACTTTTACAAATATAGAAAATAATTTTGAGAATTTCAGAATATCATTGCTGAGAATTTCAATAATTATATTATTAACAGACCATAAATTCAAATATGGATTATGAAACTTAGTTTGCAAATAAAATTGAATAAGTTTTGAGCATGTGAAATCTACTTCTATTGATATAATTTGTAATATTCTACAAAAAAAACACCCAAGGCTTTTCAATTTTCCAAAATTTGGAAACAACAACTAAATAATGGAAATTTTCAACCACAAATGTAATCTAATTATCTGTTTATCTGACACATAAATCTTTGGCACATCTTTAGTATATATCCAAATACAAATCACTAAAAACAAATCACAAAAACAAATATTATGGAAACTTTAATGATAATTATTTTCGGAATTTTATTTACCTCGTTTATTACAGTAATTATTTCCCTTGTTTCTTCTTTTGTAAAAAATGTAGTAATAACAAAAGATTGAAATTCTCAAATATCTTGCACTATATTAATTAGTTCAAAAAAACAATCAATATATGCGTTTTCGACAAAAAATAATTATTAACTTTTAAATATGATGATTATGCGCGACTTACAAAACAAAAAGATTTTTCTAGTTGATGAAGACATATTTCAACTACATCTATTAAAGCAAATATTAATTTCGAAAGGTTATAATGACATTTGTATATATGAAAATGTTGACGAAAGTCTTTTATGGATGTACACCAAACCTTCAGTGATTTTTCTGGATTTTCAATTAGGTTATTCTCATGGCTTTGAGTTAATAAACAAGCTAAAGCGCTATTATTCAGAAATAAAAGTTGTGATAATTATTGAATCTGAAACTCAAAAAGAATCTATTGATGCAGATTATTATGGCATTTTTGACTTTATTCTCAAAAACTCAAATCAATCAGAACAAATAGAAAATATCATGAACAATATATATGCGTCAAAAAGTAAAACTCAAACCAATAAATAAATTTAACTAACTAAAAAAAATAAGCATTATGAAAGCAATTGAAATTAAAATCACAAGCCTAAAAACAAAAATTACTTTGTTGGCACTATCATGGATTGCATTAATCTTAGCAATAGTTTTCACTTTTTGAATTTAATTATTGTTGATAGGTTCATAATCTAACACCAGAATATATTAAACTTTAAAGTTTAATGAAATAAATGGATGTTTAAATGTCTATTGTTTAGCCAGATAATCCAAAATTTTATACAATCTCTGATTATTAGCATTAATAAAAACCATTTGTTCTAAAATTTGATTTTCTGTTTGAACTGATTCGCTTTCAACCAATTCAGTTGAACCATTAAGGAGCATACTTCGTATAGAAAGGGGTGTTACTTCAAAATGGAATTGTAATCCCAATATTTTATTATTGAACAAGAAGGCCTGATTTAAACAAAATTCAGATTGGAATAAATGAATACTTCCATTTGGCAATTCAAAAGTATCACCATGCCAATGAAAAGCTTTGAATTGGGCCTCAAAAAAATTGGAGAAAGGATGATTAGTCAAAGTATCTGATTTCAGAATATCAAACCAACCAATTTCCTTTTGCTTATTAGGATACACCTTAGCACCCAATACCTCTGCAATAAGTTGCGAACCCAAACAAATTCCTATTACAGTTTTCCCATTATTAATTGCCCGATTGATAAATTCTTTTTCCTGAGTCAGCCATGGATATTTTTTTTCATCATAAACACCCATAGGTCCACCCATCACGATAAGCCAATCAATATCATTGAGATTTGGTAATTTATAATGCTCGTAAAAGCGAGTATAAGTGAGCGAGTGCCCTTTGTCGGTAATCCAATCTTCAATACATCCTATACCTTCGTAAGGCACATGCATAAAGGTATGAATTCTAATCTTAGTATTTAATTTATCATTTCTACTCATTCACTTTTCAATTTATTCAGTTACTTATGGATTTATTTATTGAGAAATGCCTTATTTATTAAAGTACCTATTGTATAAATAACCTATAGTAAATGTAGGCACAAAATCAGTGAAAGGAAGCAACTCCTCAATAAAATTAACAATAGTTCCAATTGCACGACTTTTCCCTCTAAAACTTTTATAAAAAATAAAGGCCGAAATTGGTGCCCATAACATATCGCCCCACTCGCCAATAAATGGAAGAAAATAACTGACAGATCCTAAAAAATCCATCAGAACACAGAATAAAAGCGTTGGTTTGTTTTGTACTTTATTCATTACTTATGGCTACATCCATATCGATACTGTCATTGATAATTGATAATGAATCAGTTGTCGAAATAATCTCTAAATTATTAACCGTAGATGAATTTTCAATTTTTGATTTCAAGAAAAAATTGGCAATTATCATACCCAACAATATGAACAAAAATAGTCCTAAAAGTAATTTATTACTGGTTTTCATAATTTGAAATTAGATGATGAATTCCCGATTTAAGAATTGATTTCGTGTAATTAAAAAACTCATTATCATCAGTTTTAACTGTATCCGAACTCAAACAGTTATTATTTAAAATTGAAACTTCATAGATTGATTGAGTTAAATCATACTTTTTATCAATACCTTGAAGCCAACCAAATCCGATAACCAACACTACAACAGTAGCTTTAATAAATCTGTTTGATGTATTATTTTCAATATTTTTCATAAAATCTATTTTAAAAAATTTGCCATTACTACATTCATTATTAATTGATTAAATTTGCTTTTCAGTTAATTTAAAATAACTTACTAACCACAAAAATGGAATAATCAGTGAAACACACATTTTCATAATTAAAATTCCAGTGCTTGTTGATACGTTTATTTCATTATAAATAATCGTCAACCATTTTATTTTTTCAAAAAACTCAATGTTTCCAATAAAAATATCCATTAACAAGAATTGAATAATTAAAAACATAAGCCCTATTGTAATAACACTAAGAATGGTTTTACCCATGGGGTTGCGTTTAAAATAAAGTGATCCAAGCAATGAGATAGATTGAATTGTGGCAAATGTACCCAAAATGCTCCAAAATTCATTTCTTTCTGTTAATTGCATAATTCCATCATTCAAACTGGGAATTGAAAACTGAAAAAGATCCCAATTTATGGGAACATCGATTTTTAAAATGCCATGGTATATAAGTAGTATGAGTAAATTTCCAACCACATAAGCCAAAATCGTCATTACAAAATAATAGATTGTATTCAAAATAATACTAACAACGATTTTATCTGTTTGAGATGCAGGCAATAAGAAGTACTGCATTCCAACAGTTTGTTTATTGAGTTTTGAATTTAATTGTATGGTGAAAACGAAACCACTAATATACAAAACCATTAGTACAAAGCCCCGTTGATCAAAAGCAGCAAATAATAAAGTCATAATGCTCCAATATATTATTTGACCATTCAAATTTTCGGTAAAGTACTGTTTTAGTAAATATAATATCTTATTTAAACTTATGTTTAATTTCATATAATTCGAAATTTAAATATTTAATAATTTTATCGTATTCTATTAACAATTAGCCAATCACACTGAAAACATTTTTTTGATTTTATCTTTCTGAGCAAGAACGGCATTAAAAAGTAATTCAATATCAACTCTTCCTACCTCAGTAGTATTGTTTTCAATTACCTGACACATACCACGCAATGAGTCTTCTGAATAAATTAAATTACCATCCAATTCACTATTGTCGGCAAGTTTGAATTTTAATCTTTTTGCAATATTTTCAGTACTTTCATTTAGTACAATTTCATGATTATCCATAATGATAATATTGTTGATTAAATCTTCTAAATCAAGTACTTGATGAGTTGAAATAATAATACAACTCTTTTTATCGATTGACGATGCAACTAATTGGCGAAATTGTCGTTTAGATGGTATGTCCAAACCGTTGGTTGGTTCGTCCATGAGTATTAACCTGGCATTAGTAGCAAGACCAAATGCTATCATTAATTTCTTTCTTTGTCCATAAGACATTTCGTTGATATGTTTTACTTTTCTTTCAATACCTAACTCATTCAGGTTATTATAAAACTTACTTGAACTATATTTAGAATAAAATGGTGCATATACATTTTCAAAACGTCGTATGCTAAGATTTGATTCGGGTAACTCTTCCGATAAAAAGAAAATATCTTGAAGCATTTTCGAATTACGCTTTCTGGGCTCATAATCAAGCACATTGATTTTTCCATTTATTGGAAATAACAAACCTGATATTAATTTCAACAAAGTGCTTTTGCCTTCGCCATTCTTTCCAAGAAGTCCGTGAATAGCTCCAGAGTTAAGTTGTAAATTTAAATCGAACAATAATTTTGTTTGACTGTTATAATGGTATTCAAGATTGCTGATATCAATTATTTTATTCATTTAGGTTGTAGTTTGTATAAATGATTTTTTAGCTATAATCGTTGTTAACTACAAAAGTATAGTAAGTATTTTATCGAATACAACTTTAAGTGTTAATTTTTATCAAATCATTTAAAATAGCATTATAATTAACAAATATATTTGCAAATATAATACTTTATATCAGATAATTACGTTACACAATTTAGACATAAACCAAAAACAAATATTGCAAAAATCTTTTAGCGTTATTTGTTTTGTACTCTCGATAAAAATGGCTACTTTTGCCAGCTAATTTTGATTCATTAAATGAGACAATTAAAAATTACCAAATCAATCACGAATCGTGAAAGTGCATCTCTTGATAAATACTTACAAGAGATTGGACGTGAGGATCTTATCACTGTAGAAGAAGAAGTCGAATTGGCTCAACGGATACGCAATGGTGATAGACTTGCGTTAGAAAAACTTACACGCGCTAACTTACGTTTCGTTGTTTCGGTAGCAAAACAGTACCAAAACCAAGGACTAAGTTTACCCGACTTAATTAACGAAGGTAATCTTGGATTAATTAAAGCTGCAGAAAAGTTTGACGAAACACGTGGATTTAAATTTATTTCCTATGCTGTTTGGTGGATTCGCCAATCGATATTACAAGCATTGGCCGAACAGTCACGTATTGTTCGATTGCCTTTGAATCAGGTAGGATCGCTGAACAAAATCAACAAGGCTTTTTCGAAATTCGAACAAGAAAACGAACGTCGTCCGTCGCCGGAAGAATTAGCCGATGTGTTGGATATTCCTGTAGAAAAAATTGCCGATACGATGAAAGTTTCAGGTCGTCACATATCTGTAGATGCACCATTTGTTGAAGGAGAGGACAATAGCTTATTGGACGTAATGATAAATGATGATTCGCCGAACGCTGACCGTGCTTTGATTAACGAATCACTTTCGAAGGAAATTGAGAGAGTTTTGATTTTCACATTATCCGACAGAGAGCGCGACATCGTGAAAAAATTCTTTGGTCTGGGTATTCCGGAAATGACTTTAGAAGAAATAGGCGATGAATTTGGATTAACCCGCGAACGTGTTCGTCAAATCAAAGAAAAAGCAATTCGCAAATTAAGACCAAATGCAAAAAGCAAATTACTTAAAAGTTTCTTAGGTTAATTTGATGATTTAATATATACAAAAGAGTAGTTTACAAGCTACTCTTTTTTTATGGAATTTATCCAGCTTTGTTCGGAATAGGCTCCGGCCTAAGTCGCAGATAAAAGGAAAGATCACCCCACGAAGTGAATACACGCATTGCCGAAATAAAAACAAACACATTACACTCAACTAGGTTTCTCGAAACCTGTTGA
Source organism: Paludibacter sp. (assembly GCA_049317965.1). GTDB lineage: Bacteria > Bacteroidota > Bacteroidia > Bacteroidales > Paludibacteraceae > Paludibacter. Next base: position 730 of record JBMOHG010000073.1, on the reverse strand, counting down.
ATTTGGTCTTAATCAAAAATATGTTTACTCAGGAAAATAAATCTCTTTTACCATCATGGTTGAATCAAAAATTATTTGACCATTAGCATAGCTCTCTTTGTCAATTTCATAACAAAAAATTATGACATTCTCGTTAATTATTGTGTCTGGTTTTCCCATTATATTAATTACCTCATTTTCCAACATGCCAATTTTTATTTTCTTTGAATGAATTAAATTATTGGTGTTTTTATTTTCCTTTACACAAATGTGATTAGTATAAACAAAAAAGGTAAGTATTTGCGCTACAACAAAAATCGATATAATAATATACATACCAACTCTCTTTCTCATAATATCAATGATTAACAATTTGTTGAATTTGTTGTGTACTAATTTATATTTTCTCGCCCTACCGGTTATTCCCCTTATTTCCTATTCTTAAGTTAGACGGTCTTTTGTTGGGATAAGTCAATATTCCTAAGAATTCCTGCAATCTTTTACCCTGCCCATCCTTCTCTATCTAAATTTCGATAATTGATGGCTTCAGCAATATGATTGGAAAGGATATTTTCAGATTCTTCGAGGTCGGCAATGGTACGAGCAACTTTGATAATTCTATCATAAGCTCGCGCCGACAAATTAAGTCGTTGCATTGCATTTTTAAGTAATTCGGAACTTGCTTTATCTGTTGGAGCAAAAGTGCGCTGTTGTTTGGAGGACATTTGAGCATTACAATAAACGCCATCTA
>JBMOHG010000072.1:0-11098 GCA_049317965.1 Paludibacter sp. | reverse complement strand
TTTCAATACCAAATATAAGTTGACAACAGCGGAATAACGGATGACAATTTCAAGACGAAGAATTACAATGACGAATTGACAGATGGAACAAGCGAGATGATAAGTGAAACAATTTTGATAACAAATAACACTGACGAGTTGGCAGATAATAATAGCGGGATATAAGATGGTAGTAGCGGGTTGACAGATGGCAGCAGCAAGATAAGCAATGGCAGTGACGGGGTGACAGATGGCAGCAGCAAGATAAGCAATGGCAGCGGCGGGTTCTATAATATCAACAGTGGGATGAGCGATGACATTAACGAGATAGCAAATTTCAACTACGTGCTGTATTATAATTGAGGCAATATCTTACAATATTATAATCGGTTAATGTGAAATTGTGTTTAGACCCCCAATCCGCGTATAAAGGCTTAAGACGTAGTTTTTTTAAATATTGTAATTCAAATAAAGCAAACCAATACTAACTTCAAGCCCCCTTTAGGGGGTTGGGGGGCCAATCATCAAACAAAATTTAAACCATGAACAGAAAAGAAATTAATCAGTTTGACATGCTACAAAGTGTCGACCAGTTTTTAACGAAGAATGAATCATTCATTCACAACAAACCATCATTGGTGACAGCACACCAACAATTACAAAGTATCAACGCTGATATTTTTGAGCTTAATCAGAAGCAGTCAATTAGTACCACTACCGAAACTAAAGTAAAAGGCAATCAGAAAAAGGAAATGATTCAGCTCATTATGAAGGTAACCGGGGCAATGGCAGCACATGCAGCATCAACCGATGATGTAAAATTAAAAATGATTGCCACAATTTCGGAATGGGAACTCAAAAACATGCGTGAGAATGACTTGGTGATAAAAGTAAAATTCATTTACGATGCAGCACTTCCTCTTGCCGCTGCTTTAGCCACTTGGGGTGTTACTCAAGCCGACCTCGATTTACTAAGTACTGACTTTGCCGAATTCAAACAAAAAACACCCGACATTCGCAATATGCGCGTGCAAAGCACACAAGCCACTGCCACCCTCAAAGATAAAATCGACGAAGGACGTGCACTGCTCAACGACAAAATTGACCCAATGATGCTACCATTCAAAACCCTTAACCCCGCCTTTTATGGCGAATACCAGAATGTGCGTACCATAGTTGAGCGTGCCGCTGGACACAATCCTGGGGATGCGAATCCTGCTTGATTGAGCTAGCTAGGGCTACACTTTGAGTGATGAAGTGAACTTGAATATGCGTTTAATGTCATTAATAAATCAGACAATTACTTTAAATAAAAAATAGATTTATGAAAAAAATTAAAATTCAATCTATTAAATCCAGCTATTCGAATAAGAAGATAGGTCTTATAACCCTCTTTTTCATTAGTATTTCATGGATTTCCGCATTCTCGCTAGATATTTCAAAAACTCCCTATCCAATTATTTTTGTTCATGGTTTGAATAGCAATGATGCAACATGGAATGATGCAAAGGATTTCTTGAAAACAAACTATGGATTGAGCTATGGTGGAAGGATGGACTTCTGCTTGAATCAAGATGGAAATTTTGTAACTTCAAAATTAGCAGATGATTATAAAGATTATACAAATATCGATGATTCTCATAGAATAGTTAATGGAGATTTTTACACCATTAATTTTGATGTAAATAATTTCGGAATACCCTATAATAATAATGTATTAAGCAATCAATCCGCAATTGTAAAGCAAGGTAAAGCTGTTAGCGATGCCATAAAACATGTTTTACAAATTACTGGTAAAGACAAAGTAATATTGGTTGGTCATAGTATGGGTGGCCTTGCATCAAGAGAATATCTTCAAAATAAATATCTTTGGTATGAACCAAACATAAATCACCATGTAGCTAAACTCTGTACGCTTGGAACACCACATGGAGGGAGTGACTCACCAGCTTCAGCTGCAGTATTTGAAGGTGTCGATGCTTTTTCAGAAGCAGTTAGGGATTTGAAAACCAAAAGCGAATTTCTAAATGGTGGATCCGAAGCTGAAATTATCACACGTGTTTTAATGGGTTATTATAATGGTGACGTAAATTGTAACGGTACTGAAAATGATCAAATCAATGGTTTAAATCAATTAAGTTACCCTGAAAACTTACCGTATTCATGTGTTGTTGGAATAGGTGATTTATTAGGTGGTGATGGTGTCGTTTCAACTTGGAATGCAAATATTAATAACTTTCTCTCAGTTAAAGCAGATGTTTTTTACTTACCAAAAACATCTGGTATTACTTGGCATACCGAACTGCCAAATCAATTGCAAGGAATTATGCAGGTTCTGGACGAACCAAGTGATCCAGCTTTTGCATATCAGATTTCTGAGAATTCCTGGACACAAGGTGCTATAACACCACAACCAAATAGTCAAAATGTAGATATTGATTTTTTCAAAATAGTGATTTCAAAAAGGGGAAAATTAGTTACAAATGTTATTTCATTACTTGAAACAGGATTGTATAGTTTAGAGGTATTGGATGCAAATCAGAATATCGTTTCATCTACAGCAATTGATAATACTAACTCTTTAAGTACAATGCTTAGTAATCAGCTAGCTGCTGGCACTTATTTCATTCGTCTATTTGGTATGGCAAGTGGAGAATCGTATAAAAGTCCGTATTCTATTAATTCTCGATTTACACCAGACCCAGTTATAAATTTAAATAATACACTTGTCAATTCAGGTATGGATATTTATTCCGGATCAGTAGATTATCCCAAGAGTGCAGAAATAACTTTTACAAAAACAGGTATTGTCAATGGTACACAGATTATCAATTTGAAAATAAACAATCGAAGTATTAGCGGTTATTCAGTTTCCAATCAAACATATAATTCTGTAACTGGTAAAGGTGCATTTACCTTACTACTTACCACCAACGCATTAACAGCAGTTGGTATTACTGAGAATGGCTCTTACGATATAAGTTTCGATGTGTATAATTCAGAGAATAACTTTTATGGGTCAAAACAATTGTATTTTATAAGTCCATCTTCTTTCACGGATATTAAAACCAATGACTGGTGCAGAAAGGATATAACTATCGGCTTAAATTTAGGATTGTATAAAGGTAGCTCTACTACTTGGTTTGGCAAATCGGATAACTTAACTATGGCACAAGCAGCTAAGGTGATTGTCAACACGGCAATTAAATTAGGTCTAATAGATGTGAATACTTCGACACAAAATGGAACATTTTCTGATGTGCCAGAATCACATTGGTCTTTTCCGTATGTACAGACACTAAGAAATTACGGTTATATTTCGGCAAATACGAATTTTAACCCCGACCAATGTATAACAGCCGGAGAGTTCTCGAAAATGCTCTGTAAGACGTTATCGTTAACTAGTAATGAAATAAATGAAAACAATGTAAATAAAGGAAACGGGAGACTTGGATCAAGAATAAAAATTAGCTCTGCTAATTATCAGGAGTATTTAGATATTCTTTCTAAGATTGTTGTTGTAAGTGATGATGCTAATGGCGCTCGTTACGTAAAATCATTGGCTGAGGGGCTGAGAACTATTGAAAAGGAAGAGCTAAACAGTAGTAAAATTACCTTTAATGGTGATAATTATATATCTAGGGCAATAATGGCAAAAGTAATTGCAAATGCTTATATCTATCGGAAGCAACATACAGTAATGAAGGTCAGTCAGGCAGTTGTAAGTAAAGTAAATACGGATATATATAATGTCAGTAATTATAGTATTATAGGAAATAATTTTGAATTGACCTCAAACACATCTGGGAATACGCCTCAATATGCGCAAGATATCACAGCATTAAATAGTGGTCAAACAATTATTTTAGGATCAAAAAGTGAATTTTTTGATGGCGTAATTTGTGATTTTTATTGGGTAGCCGATGGTGGTCAATTGGTAGATCTTTTTCCAGATAATAACCATAGAGAAATTAGCTTCACTGCCCCTCAGGTGGCAGCTCTGACTATTGTCAAACTATATTTAACGTTAAGTAGTGGCACTGGTCAAACATTGTATGTAACTTACAATATGTTGGTTTTCCCTTCTGGCAGCGAAACCTACTACAGTATCTCATCGCCAGTTAATCCTTCGGATGGTGGTAGCGTAAATGGAACAGGAGCTTTTACAAATGGTCAATCTTGTACGTTAACAGCTAATGCAAATTATGGTTATTCTTTCGTCAATTGGACTGAAAATGGTTCAGTTATTTCAACAGATAAAACTTACACATTTAATGTAAACAGTAATAGAGTAATAACTGCAAACTTTACGGCAGTAAATTATTATTTTTCAATCTTTCCTGAGATTTCTCCAGCAGAAGGTGGAACGATAACCGGAACTGGGACGTATCTGAAGGGTACAGTAGTTCCACTGGTTGCAGTAGCTAATCCTGGATTTGAATTTAAGGGATGGACGTGGTCAGGTAGCTTAAGTTATCCACCTTCAGGGTCTGATCCTGAAGGGAATGGATATAGAAATGAAAATCCTGCTTTTTCTTATGAAGCTGAAATGGGAAATTTGACTGCATATTTCGTTAAAATTAAACCAGTTATATCAGCAACAACAATACCAGAGATTGGAGGAACAGTAACTGGTGGTGGTACTTATGTTTACGGAGACCTAGTAAAGATGATTGCAACAGCAAATTCCGGTTACTATTTTAAGAACTGGACTGTGAATGGAATTATTGTTTCCACAAATCCTAATTATAATTTTGCTGCAGAGCAGCATACGACCCTTGTTGCAAATTTCAAAATCAATCCAGTTATTTCTGCTTCAACAATGCCTGAAAATGGTGGTACAGTAACAGGTGGAGGTTCTTATGTTTACGGAGGCTCTGTAAACATGGTTGCCACAGCAAATTCAGGTTTTCTATTTAAAAACTGGACTGTGAATGGAATTATTGTTTCCACAAATCCTAATTTTTCTTTTGTTGCAGAACAGGATACGATGCTTGTTGCAAATTTCAAACTAGCGTTACTTTCCACTAACTTACCAGTAACTTCAATTACTCCATATAAAGCCACATTAAAAGGAGTTATAAGATTAGGGGAAGAAACGGTTACTTCTTATGGTTTTTGTTGTAATACTATAGGATCTCCTACCATTGAAGATAGTAAAATTGAAAATGTAACACAATGTACTGGAGGCAAGTATAGTAATACTATGACAGATTTAACAGCTGCTACAACGTATTATATTCGATCTTTTGCAACCGATATAGATGGTACTGTGTATGGCGCTGAAGTATCCTTCGAACCTGCCGTAATTCCTGCAACCAGTATTGTAGGTGGTAATTACTTCGTTAGTCAGTATTGGCCACTTAGCAAAAGTCCATATACAATTTCAAACAATGTGAATTTAGCTGAGGGTATGACCTTGACCATAGAGCCAGGTGTGGTGGTCAATTTTGCTGGTGCATACGAAATTATGACTATGGGACATATTATTGCTGATGGAACAGCAACTAATAATATAACTTTCAACGCAAATAATAATCAGTGTACATTTTTTGACTTTAAAAACACCAATTTGTCTGATACACATTTGTCCTATTTGAAATTGAACGGTTATATGGTAAAACCGGTTAATCCTTGGGATGCATTGACTGTTAGTAAAGCAGTTATTACACAAGGTACTTGTTCAGATACTATATCTTTGACCAATGTTACAATGCAAAATGCGGCATTGTTTAATAAAATTCCGTTGGTAATAACAAATTCTAATCTGATATCGTTATATGCAATTACTCAGGGTACTGATAATAACTTATCCAATATTATTATTCAAAATTCCACATTGAAGAGTTCAGATTTTGGAAGTCAGTATGAGGGTGGTTCAATAAAAATTAATAATTCGATTGGAAGTAATTTAAACTTCACAAATCAAGGTGGAATGTCAACTAGTCAGGTTGAAATTTCAAATTCTAAAATCACTAATTCAAATATTAATGTTAGAATGATAAACTATTTTAGTTTGTCAAATACAACTCTGAATGTTTGTACAATAAATATAATGACACCACCAAATTCTACAAATGCAACTTTCATAAAAAAGACGAAGATAAACAATAGTAATATAACAATAAGTAATTGGTGGGATAATCTTGACTTGAAATTAGATTCAACAGTAATTAATAATAGTTCTTTAACTCTAGGTTCGGGGAATAGCATTGTTACAAATTGTATCTTCAAAACGGACTCTACACAAACATTAAATCTAAATGGAACAATTACCAAATCCCAGTTTATTGGCAACAACAATAAATTAGGAGGTGTAGGATTGGATGCAATTTCAGGTACCATTACAAGCAGTACTATTGTAAATCACCGAATAGGTTTACAAACAGGTACATTGACTATCAATAATTCTAACCTGATTAACCACTCGCAATATGCTATTATAAACACAGGTGCTAATGCAATTGATGCCAAAAGCAATTATTGGGGGGTAGGTGCTACAACGACTGCAACTATAAAAGCAGAAATATTTGATTATTATAAGGACTTGAATCTGGGAAAAGTTGCTTATGATAATTATTTGTCCGTCCCGAATGTTGATTGTCCAATTACACCACCTCAGAACTTCAAAAAGTCAGTTGGTTCATCTGGTGTCAACTATTCGTGGAATGCAAATCCTGAAACGGATGTAAAAGGATATAAACTATACTACGGAAATTTCGATGGTTTTACATTTGCCCATTCAATAGATGTAGGTAATGTGACTAATTACAATTTGCCTACTACATCTATTAATGATACAGTTTTAGTAACTGCTTACGACCTCATGGCAGATGGTAAAGATGATATGATTAAAGGTCACGAAAGCTGGTATTCGTATGATGTGATTCAGCCGGGCACAATTTCAGCTGTATCTAATAATCTATCAGGTGGTGTGGTGTCAGGTGCTGGTGTATTTGAAATTGGTAAATTGTGTACTTTATTAGCTACACCGAATAGCGGTTTCATTTTTGCAAATTGGACTGAAAATGGAACACCGGTTTCTACTTCTGCCAGTTATTCGTTCATGGTTAGTGGCAATAGGGATTTGGTGGCTAATTTCACCCCAAAACCCAGTTATTTGATTTCTGTTTCTCCTGCAATTGGAGGAACAACATCGGGTGGTGGATTATATGAAGTGGATAAATTATGTACTGTAACAGCTACACCGAATACTGGATATACTTTTGTCAATTGGACTGAAAACGGAACACAAGTTTCTACTTCAACAAGTTATTCGTTCACGGTTAGTGCCAATAGGAATTTGGTTGCTAATTTCAGTGTTAGTTATATGATATCTACCTCAAGTAATCCTGCTATTGGAGGCGCAACCTCTGGTGGAGGTTCATTGCCAAGCGGTACTACACAAACGGTAGTTGCTACACCAAATAGCGGTTATACCTTTGTCAATTGGACTGAAAACGGGACACAAGTTTCTACTGCTGCCAGTTATTCGTTCACGGTAGGTGCCAATAGGAATTTGGTGGCTAATTTCACACAACAAGTCAATTATACCATAGTTCTAACTTTATCGGGTGGTGGTGGCACACTTTCAGGTGGTGGTACAGTGATAGGCGGTACTATACAAACGGTAGTTGCAACGCCAATTAGTGGATTTATATTTGTCAATTGGACTGAGAATAATAGGTATATTTCTTCATCAGCCAGTTATACATTCGAAGTTAGTAGTAATCGGAATTTAAGAGCAAATTTTACGCCATCTGCTACTTCTACTCCTATTCGGCTGTCGAGTCCATTGGATTTTGGGGCAACTACACTAACGATGAATAAAAGCTATAATTTTTCTGCGTCCGTTATCAATTCTAGTACTTTAGCTTGGTCAGGCGTAGTTTCATTAATAAATGCAGGTGTCACAATCTTATCTTGGAATCAGACTATTCCTGCTGGAACTAGTACTCAGTTTACTGGAGTTTGGATGCCTGCAACTATTGGTTCTAAACCAATGACCTTGTCTTATCAGACTGGTGGTGTTGGTACAGCTATGCAGTTTTTATCCTCTTATGGAATTACAAACCCAATAACATTAACAGTTATTTCATCAGGCTCCGATGGATACCGTATATCAGCTGGAGTCAATCCATCGGCAAGTGGTACTGTTACTGGGGCTGCTCTTTTACAAAATGGTCAATCTTGCACATTATCTGCTACACCGAATTCAGGGTATTTGTTTACTAGTTGGACAGAAAATGGAGGGGTAATATCTACAAATTCTGTCATTTCATTTAAAGTTTCTTCTAATAGAAATATAGTGGCAAACTTTAATATAATGACAGGATTAGAAGAAACTATCGAACAAAAAACTTCATTACAACTTTATCCAAACCCTGCAAATACCCATTTAAGGATTTCAACTAAAGAAGTATTACACCGATTAGAAGTATGTGATATATCGGGAAGAGTAATTCAATACGAAACAGTCAATTCGGACTCTCATTCATTGAATGTTAGCCATCTTGCAAAAGGTATTTATATCATCAAAGGGTTTACTTACAAGGGAGTTGTAACGAGTAGGTTTATAAAAGAGTAATATTTAAAAACGGGGCGAATCCGAAAAAGCCATAAGAGTATTAAAAAATCAAATAAACACAAATCGTATGAAAAAACTTTTAATTCTACTAGTTTCTGTTATCGTCTTACAAAGTTTGTCTGCACAGACAAGAATGATAACAGCTAATAATTGTGATTGTAAATTTAATACAAATGCACCATTCACATGGGATGGCACATGTAAAGATGGTTATTGCGAAGGACATGGCACTATACAATGGTATGATAATTTAGGTAATAGATCTGGAAGATTTGTCGGAAATTTAATACGTGGAAAAGCAGAGGGGTTTTGTATAAATTATAATCAAGATGGAACAAAATCATCTGAAGGAAACTATGTAAATGATTATATGGACGGCCAAGGAACACATTATTTAACTGATGGTGGAAAATATGTGGGTGAATTTAAAAACAGCAAATTTAATGGCTCTGGGATTGTTTATAGTGCAGATGGATTAAAACGTTATGAAGGTAACTATGCAAATGATGTTAAAAATGGTCAGGGGACATATTATTATGATGATGGTAGTAAATATGTGGGTGAATTTAAAGATGGGAATTTTAATGGTTTTGGGATTTTATATAGTGCAGATGGAACAAAAGTATATGATGGAGAGTGGAAAGATGGTAAAAAGAACGGACAAGGAACTTGGTTTTTTGCAGATGGTGGAAAACATGTGGGTGAATTTAAAGATGGGAATTTTAATGGTTTTGGGATTTCATATAGTGCAGATGGAACAAAAGTATATGAAGGCAATTATAAAGAAGGTAAAATTAATGGACAAGGAACATATTTTTATGCTAATGGTACAAAACATTATGAAGGAGAATGGAAAGATAATAAACAAAATGGATATGGTACTTTTATATGGGAGATAGGTTCAAAATATATTGGTGAATGGAATGCTGGAGTTATGAATGGTAAAGGAGTATATACGACTAGCGATGGCACTAAATATGATGGAGATTTTAAAGATGGTTATTATAACGGTCGTGGAACTCTGATAAAATCTGATGGAAATAAATATGAAGGTGATTTTAAAGATAGTAAATATGATGGATATGGAATATGGTATGCTGCAAGTGGGAATAGATTTGAAGGTAATTTTAAAAATGATATGTGTAATGGATATGGAACACTGTATGATACAAATGGTAATGTATTGTATAAGGGTAATTGGGTAAACAATACACTTGCGGATCAGGTCATTCCTCAGTCGGCAGATAATTCTTCATCATACTCCTCTTCTTCTACGAATGCAGTAGCAGGCGCAGTTGTTGCAGGTGCCGCAATTTATGGTCTTTTTAAATTATTTACTGGGAATAATTCTTCTTCAAGTTCGTCTTCATCCAGTTCGTCTTACAGTAGTGGTAGTAGTTCGTCAACTTCCACTTCATCATACAAGTGTAACTACTGCAATGACACAAAACGATGTTCGAAATGTGCAGGAAAAGGACAGAATATTTGTTCTACGTGTAATGGAGATGGCTCATATTTTACTTTACTTGGAAACCAAGAATGCCCTAGATGCGATGGCAAAGGCTACAGAATTTGCAAAGATTGTGGAGGTAAAGGAGCTTGTTGGTATTGTTGTAGGTATTAGGTCTGTTTATACTTATAAAAATCAAACATTGATAAATTTCCACCCTTTATGTCAAGGAATATGGTTTTTTTTAAATACTATCATATAAATTAATATAATGAGAGCAAAAGCTACATTATTTCTAATATTTATTGTCGTCAGTTTTCCTTTATTGTCGCAGACCAAAATAAAAGTACCGATAGCACAAATTGAAACGAAGCTCTATATCAAAGATTCACTCCATTGGAATATCAAACAACTTGATACAGCCCGTGATTCAATGTATATGAGTGAAATTGAAAAGGATGTGGTTTTAGAACTGAATATGGTGCGTAGTAATCCGAAGAAATATGCTGAGCTGTATTTAAAACCTATGCAGAGTAAGTTTGATGGAATGAGTTATAATTTGGGTAATAATCACTGTTTAATGACAAAAGAAGGCACTACAGCTGTGGAAGAGTGCATTAAGGTGTTGAACGAAGCAAGACCCTGCGATTTAGTCTATCCGAACCGGAAACTTTGTAAAATGTCAAAATATCATGCCGATTTACAGGGAAAAACGGAGCAAACAGGGCATGATACTCCTGCCGGTGAAACTTTAAATCAACGAATTAAAAGGTTTAAGATTCCGTATTATTGTTATGCAGAGAATATTATATACGGACACAATTCAGCAAGAGATATTGTTGTAGGTTTCCTTGTTGACGATGGAGTACCTTCGAGAGGGCATCGAAGCACTATAATCAATAACTTTTATAATAAAATTGGGGTATATTTTGGTGTACATAAAAAGTATAAATGCATGTGTGTAATTGACTTTGTTGGTTACAAAAATGAATAATCACAAAATCACATATTACCTTAACCTTGTCAATTTCTCTGTTTTTTTACCATGTTTACTTTTGTCTTTTTAAGTTTTTTGTATGTTG
>JBMOHG010000071.1:0-11173 GCA_049317965.1 Paludibacter sp. | reverse complement strand
CAAAAAACAGTAGCTTCATTTTAGAAGCTACCGATTTTAATTTCATTATTACTCTGCAAATTGTATATTAGTGTTTTTTCTATTTTTAAATGCCTTAACCCATCCAGGAATTGCATTATAGTAAACTACAACAGCACAACCCATAATTGTAACCGAAAGGAATAAATTAATTATACCTTGGATTAATGTTGCATTATTTTGGGTCTGAGGATAATAAATATTGAAAATATTCATTAACCCAGCGTAAACAGTAGTAAAGCCAATAAAAACAAAAGGAACAATCGTAATCCATGCATATTTTATTTTTCCTCTATTTATTATGTACGATGTACCAACAGCCAAAGCAATTGATGCAAGCAATTGATTGGCAGTACCAAACATTGGCCAAATAGTAGAAACACTTCCGGTATAAATAAAATATCCCCAACAGAAAACAATTATAAAACTTGCCAATAAATTCCCCGGCAGATAGTTGGTACGACCAAATGGAGCATACACTTTACCGAGCATTTCCTGCAAAACAAATCGTCCTATTCGTGTACCGGCATCAATAGTAGTAAGAATGAACAATGCTTCGAACATGATGGCAAAATGATACCAATATGACATTAAGCCATTTAATCCGGGAATTGCAGAGAAAATCTGGGCCATTCCAACACCTAAAGAGACAGCGCCACCCGTACGACCGGCAATTTTTTCGCCTACTTCGGCCGAAAGTTGGGCAAGATTTGAATCTACAAAACCCATTTCGTGAAGCTGAGGTAAAATAGCAGCAAATTTTTCGGCGGGAACATTTATTGCAAAATAATCTAACGGTAATAAGCTCGAAGCAGCTATCAGAGCCAAAACACTTACCATTGCTTCCACTAACATCGATCCGGCTGCAATGCTTTTGATATGTGACTCTTTCATAATCATTTTGGGCGTAGTTCCTGAACTTACCAAAGCATGAAAGCCTGAAATTGCACCACAAGCAATGGTAATAAATAAATATGGAAATAAAGTTCCGGGGATGATAGGTCCACCTCCATGAATAAATTCAGTAAATGCCGGCATTTTCATAGTTGGTGCTACCCAAATAACTCCAATAGCAAGCATTCCAATAACTGCTATTTTCATTATTGAACTTAAATAGTCGCGGGGAGAAAGTAGCAACCATACAGGTAAAACCGAAGCTGCAAAACCATAACTTACCAAAAGAATGGTGAGCGTTTTGTGGTCGTAAGTAAACCAGGATGCAAAAGGAGAGTTGGGAATATAACGTCCTAAAATTACGGTTAAAGTAAGTAAACTAACACCTATAATAGTTGCTTCAACTGTTTTTCCCTTGCGGAACTTAAACATCCAAACACCCATAAATAATGCAATGGGAATGGTTGATGCAATAGTAAATAATCCCCACGAACTTTCGGAAAGTGCATTGACAACCACTAATCCTAATCCTGCCATAGCAATAATGAGGATTAATAAAATTGCAATAGATGCAGTAAAACCGCTCACTTTATTAATTTCGGCACGTGCAATTTCAGCTAATGATTTTCCATCTGAACGAGTAGAAGCGTATAAAATTATAAAATCATGAACTGCTCCTGCAAATACAGAACCTACTAACATCCATATAAATCCGGGGAAATAACCAAATTGAGCCGCTAAAACCGGACCTACTAATGGACCTGCACCAGCAATTGCTGCAAAATGATGCCCAAAAAGTACCCATTTACTTACGGGTACATAATTTTGACCATCATAAAGTCGTTCAGAAGGTGTTGTGCGTAAATCGTTAATTGTTGCCAATTTTGCAACAACAAAACTAATATATAATCGATATGCAATTATTAAAAATAAAATTGCAGCAATTACTAATGGCATTGCATTCATAATAATATAAAGTTAATTTGAAAATGAACCAATTTGAAAATAAGGCAATTTGAAAATAAGACAATTTGAAAATTAAATGAAACGAATCAATGATTTATGAACTGATTAGGTCTTATTTACCATTATAATATATAAACCACAAAAGAGCAAAAACAAAAAAAACATCAATTAAAAAGACATAAAAGCTATTTTTTAAAATTTAAAACCATTCCTTTTGTGATCTTTTGTGGATTTGGGGTTCAATTCTTAATTTTTTTTCAATTTATAATTTGGTAAAGTGAGATTGTAAATTGTAAATGAATAAATAGTCAATTCATTAGGTGCTCAAGTAATATTTTAAATCCAATTCCTATTAATATTATTCCGCCAATGGCTTCCACTTTTATATGAAAACGTTTGCCGAAATGAATGCCGATATACATTCCGAAAAATGTAAATATGAAGCTAATTAAACCAATTATTGTAATAGCAATCCATATTATTCCCGGATATGTAACAAATACAATTCCGGTAGCAAATGCATCAATACTGGTAGCCAAAGCCAACGGCAAAAGTGATGCTAACTTAAATGGATTTGGTGTCACACAATCCGGATCATGAGTTTTAAATCCTTCATAAAGCATTTTACCACCAATAAGTGCCAATAATCCAAAAGCAACCCAATGATCAAAAGTTTGCATTTGATTGGCAAAACTAGCTCCGGCCAAATATCCAAACAATGGCATTAATGCCTGAAAAAGACCGAATAGAACTGCCATGCGAAGTGTGTGCCAGAAGAAAAACTTCTTTGCACAAATACCTTTGCTGATAGAAACAGCAAAACAGTCCATGGCAAGGCCAATACCAATTATAATGATTGAAACTTTATCCATTTTATAAATTTGAAAAATTGAATGAAATTTGAGAATTTGAAAATGTAAGAAAAGATGAATTTTGTATAATTAAGAAGATTTGTTGGCAGAATTACCAACAAATCTTCTTTTATTTTCAAATTTTCAAATCATCTAATTTTCAAATCATTTTCTTAACCTGATTATAAACATTTTGTCCGTTGAAGCCAAGTTTTTCGTCAAGTACTTTGAATGGAGCAGAAAATCCAAATGATTCCAATCCCCAAATTGTACCGTTAGCACCAACTAAACCAAGTAAATTTACAGGAAGTCCTGCTGTAAGACCAAAAATCTTAGCATTTCGCGGCAATACACTTTCTTGATATTCAGCAGACTGGCTACGGAACAATCCTTCTGAAGGTACTGATACCAAACGGATTTTTACTCCATCGGCACGAAGTAATTTTGCTCCTTCGTATAATGTAGAAACTTCAGAACCCGAAGCTACTAAAATAACATCCGGATTGCCATCACATTCTACGATATATCCACCTTTTTGTGCTTGTTCTGCGTCCACCTTGCGGCTTGAAACTGCAGGAAGATCAGCAATATTTTGACGAGAAAGAATCAAAGCACTAGGTGTTGTAGTGTTTTCAATAGCCATTTTCCATGCTACAGTACATTCTTCAACATCCGCAGGACGAAGTACCAACATAGAGTTGTGTCCTTTGTGGTTTTTAAGTTTTTCCATCAAGCGGATTTGAGCTTCTTGTTCAACCGGTTCGTGAGTTGGACCATCTTCTCCAACTCGGAATGCATCGTGTGTCCAGATAAATTTCACTGGTTGTTCCATCAATGCAGCCATACGAACAGCAGGTTTCATGTAATCGGAGAACACAAAGAATGTAGCACAAGCAGCAATTACACCACCGTGTAAACTCATACCGATACAAACGCAAGCCATTGTCAATTCGGCGACTCCGGCTTGAAGGAATGCACCCGAGAAATCGCCCTTTGTAAATGCTTTGGTATTTTTCAAGAAACCATCAGTTTTGTCTGAGTTAGATAAGTCGGCACTGGCAACTACCATGTTTTCAACTTGTTTTGCTAAATCAGATAAAACGGTTGCAGAAGCAGCACGTGTGGCCTGACCTGGTTTTTGAACTACTGCATCCCAATTCATATTTGTTTTTCCTGAGAAGAAAAAGTCAAGTTTTGCTGCTAATTCCGGATTTGCTTTAGCCCATTCTGCTTTTGTGGCTTGTTTTGCCCCAGCAATTACAGCCAATTCTTCGGCACGTTTGGCATAAAGCTCTACTGTTTCGGGGAATAAAACAAATGGATTTTGAGGATCGCCACCCAAAACTTTGATACTTTCGTCGAACGAAGCACCACATTCGCTCAATGGCATTCCGTGAGTTGCACATTGGTTTTCAAAGCTAGAACCATCGGCCTTACGAGCACCTTTTCCCATTATAGTTTTACCAATAATCAAGGTTGGTTTTGCAGTTTCGGCTTTTGCTTCATTCAAAGCAGCACGAATTTCTACAACATCACCACCATTAATTTCGATTACTTTCCATCCCCAAGCCAAATATTTTTGAGCAGTATTTTCACTTGTCACATCTTTTGTTTCAGTAGAAAGCTGGATGTCATTCGAATCGTAGAACATAATCAGGTTATCCAATCCCAAATGACCTGCTAAACGTCCTGCACCTTGTGAAATTTCTTCCTGAACACCACCGTCCGAAATGTATGCATAAATTGTTTGGCTCATGACTTCACCAAAGCGTGCTTTTAAAAATTTAGCGGCAATAGCGGCACCAACAGCGTAAGTATGACCTTGTCCGAGTGGACCGGAAGTGTTTTCTACACCACGCATAATGTCAACTTCCGGGTGACCCGGAGTTGGACTATCCCATTGACGGAACTGTGCTAGTTCGTCCATAGTATATTTTCCAGTACAGGCAAGTACAGAATACAGCATTGGCGACATGTGTCCGGGATCTAAGAACATACGGTCGCGACCTTCCCATTTTGGGTTTTTTGGATCGTATTCCAAAAATTCAGTGTAAAGCACATTGATAAAATCTGCACCACCCATTGCACCACCCGGGTGACCCGATTTAGCTTTTTCTACTGCTGCAGCAGCCAAAATGCGAATGTTGTCGGCTGCACGGTTTAAAATCTTTGTTGAATTCATTTGTTTGTTAATTGGTTGATTATTATTTGGTTGTTTGTTTTTTTACTTAAAGAAAAAATATAATGACAGTCATTTATGATTTACTCAAAATTAATTATTCCAAAATCAGAATCTGTATCCTAAAGTATAATTTATTCCCCAATTGGTGCTTGTATTTATGCCATATCCCGGAATAAACCATGGAGCAACTGCTCCTGTAACATCTTGACTTATTAAAATTCTATTGCGAATTGTCCAGCCCATAAAAATGTTTTTAAAAACTTCAACACGCACTCCGGCTACTATTTCGTACCAAATTTTAGTAGCTGGTATTTTATTATATATAACAGTCTCGCTACCACCCCAATAATCATCTGTTATCACCACATTTGTAATATCATATTCAAAATTTGACATACCTAATCTTATGCCGGCTAAAAATTGGTTGTTTGTAGGTTTTGAATCTTTTTTTGTAGATAACAAATTTATATCAACACCTAAACGACCAAATAACGCACTGGTTTTGAATCCAATATCATCAACAGAAACTTTGTTAGCACCAGCAAATCCCAACTCTACAATCGGAAAGTATTTATGTTTCAAGTCAACCTGAACCCCACCTTCCAAGGAATAAGAATCTCCACCTAACGAAGAAATAACAATAGATGCTAAGTCTGCTTGTACAGTAATACTGTTTAATAATTTAACCTTATCCTTTTCGGGTTGTTTCTTATCAGTTTGTGCTTGTAATGAATGAATTATCAAGCAAAAAAGCAAACTAATTGTAAATTTGTAAATGCTCCGTGCTGATAGTATTGACATTGTGATTTATGATTTTAACTGAGTCGACATAGTGATTGGTTGTTAGGACGGTATCTATTGAATGGACTTTCAAACAACCACATTCCAGCGACAAAAATTCATTAATGTTTTGATGTAAAATTGTAATCGTATCCTTAGTATTATTGAAAGTAACAACAAATTTTGATTCAGGTACAAATTTATTAAGTGGAAACTCTAACTTATTTATTTTTTTCTGATTATTATATAGGATTGAATCAACATTAAGACCTTCAGAAGTCAGTCCTCGTACTGAAATACTATCAATACTTAAAGAAGTTTTAGTAGTTTGGCTAGTAGTTTGATTATATTCCAAATGATAAATACTTATCGACATTTTCACATACCTATCCTTTCGGCATTGCTCATCGCTGCTACAAGATACAATTAAGCCAATAAAAAAAAATGTAAGTATGAAGTAAAAATATTTCATTAAAAACAATATATAATGTACTAATTTAGCACTAAAGGAAGAACTCTATACAACGTAAATTTCAAGATTGCTAATATTAAAATAGCTGTTTAATAACAATTTAAACACAATTAAACAAGTCAAATCCAAGTTAACACACTTAGAAGTGTTTTCTGATTTCAATTTTTAATTTTTCAATAGCAAGTTCACTTGGTGTTTTTTCACTTGCACCATAGACCTGAATAATGAGCTCTGCCAATTCAGTAGCTGATTCATTTGGATTGCATTTTGAAGCGCAATTATTTATTAACCGTAATAAGCTTTCCTGAGCATTTTGAACAAAATTCCAGCTTTCATCACTTACATAAATTTGTTGTGAAAGATTGTGTGAAAATTCTTCTCTGACGCTTTTTAGTAATTGGGTATGAAGTTCAATATTTGTCATGCCCGGTTTTGCAACACTAACAATCAACGAATTAGGAATTGTACGTTCCAAAACCAATATTAATCTTTCATAAGCCCTCAACCTGATTGGAGTTATTATGGAAGTTCCATCTTTCCTAAGTTCAAAGCTACGGCGTTTCTCTTCGTTTCTTAATAGTTTGTCTATAAGCAAATAAGCTGTTAGAAAAACCAGGATGGCAGGTATTGTTGAAATAAGAATTTCCATATCAATTTTTCAATTATTTTTTACCCGTTTTTTGAAGTTTAATCAAAATTGGATGTATGGTAACTAAACATCCTTTTTCCAACAATAATAATTCGCTTTCAATAGATTGATAGAAATCATCAAGTATATCTGTTTTGTCAATCATTTCAATCACAATTGGGAGTTTTTCGGTCAATTCCCAAAATCGGGATGAACTTATTTGATTGTTGCTAAGGCCATAACCCATAACACCGCGGTATACAGTTACTCCTGCAATACCCTTTTTCTTAGCCAATTCCACTATATATTCATATAATAAATCGAATCCAAGTTTATCGGTACTACTTGCATAGATTTTCAAGATACTGTTTTCGGAAGAATTCATCTTATAATAAATTTGTTGAAAGGTAACCTAGATACACTGCCGCTAAACCAAGAAATAAACTTAGAAATGTATAAATTAAAGCTGAAAATACTTGTCCGTTTTGAATCAACATTAAGTTTTCGACACTAAATGATGAAAATGTTGTAAATCCACCACAAATACCAACCATTAAAAATAAACGAACATCTGCTGATATAATTTCGCTTTTCTGCGAAATGCCAACAATGATTCCAATTATAAAACTTCCTACAACATTTACTGTCAATGTTCCCAATGGAATTGCAAGAAAATGCATGTAAACATTTAGTTTTGAAACAGCAAATCTTGCAATACTTCCAATAAATCCTCCCAATCCAACAAGTAGTAACTGTCTCATTTAATAGTCAATAAAATTACTAATTCTATAATTACAACTTAACAAATTACAATTATTCAAAAAAACTGCCCCTAACAATAAAAAGGTTCAAATGAAGTTTCTGATGTTAACGCGAAACATGAAACGTATTAAATCTCTTTCTCTATTTTGTAATTATTTCTTTCTGTTGAATTCCTTGCAACAATTTCACCAACAAATCCTGCCAGAAATAATTGTGTACCCAAAATCATCGCTAATATTGATAAATAAAAAAATGGACTATCGGTAACTAATGGTGCTTTAACGTGTTCAATAATTGCTACAAGTTTGTTTACTCCAACTACCACCACTGCAAATAATCCGAGAAGAAACATTAAACTACCGTAAAGTCCAAAGAAATGCATTGGTTTTTTTCCGAATTTTGATAAAAACCAAAGTGTCATTAAGTCGAGATATCCATTTACAAAACGATTTAAGCCAAACTTAGTCTCACCAAATTCACGTTTTCGATGTTCAACGACCTTCTCGCCGATTTTAGTAAAACCTGCATTTTTAGCCAAAAAAGGGATATAACGATGCATCTCGCCATAAACTTCGATGTTCTTTACAACTTCGTTACGGTAAGCTTTCAAACCACAATTCATGTCATGTAACTTTAAGCCGGTAACTTTACGAGCTGTAGCATTATAAAGTTTTGAAGGTATATTTTTAGTGAGTTTTGAATCGTAACGTTTTTTCTTCCAACCTGATACCAAATCGAAGTTCTCGTTTTTAATCATCGCATACAATGATGGTATTTCATCAGGACTATCTTGTAAATCAGCATCCATCGTAATAACAACATCGCCTTGAGCAGCTCTGAAACCACAATATAGTGCAGGTGACTTTCCATAATTGTGTCGGAATTTTATACCTCGAATATTCGTTGAAGTTTTTTGCAATAATTCAATTACTTCCCAAGAATGATCAGTACTTCCATCGTTTACAAAAATGACCTCAAATGTATATTTATTCTCATCCATTACCCGTTTTATCCAATCATAAAGCTTTGGCAGTGAATCCTCTTCATTATAAAGAGGTACAATAATTGAAATATCCATATTATTTAGTTACTAATTAAGAGTGATAAATTGTCAAACAAAAGATTAAATCTTAGATGATTACTGTTGAGTGAAAATACTTTTGTCTTTTTTGACAAATGCAGCCATAATCAATCCTACAATAACACCCAAAAATAAATTTGACCATATATATATGAATGAAAAACTTGCAGGTTTCATCATACTTTCCATTTGACTAATAGAATTATCATCGATGGGTAATTTCATAACTTCCATCATTTTCATACTTTCCTGAAACATTTGGTTTAAATATTCAGGATTTATATATTGAAAATATATATATTTTACGACTGTTGAAATTAATGCCGCATAAAAAAAGGTAAGTAGTACATAAGAAAAAGATTTACCGTATGAGATAGCACCTTCACACTCCCCATCGCGGTAACGGACAGACATCTTGTACATTGTAACTATAATAATTATAGCAATGCCATAAGACAATAAAATGAGTGAAGTGTTTTTGGAAATGGATAAAAGAAAATTCAAAGAGAAAAGCCCACCCATTATAAGGCCATTAATCATCGCAGATTTAATAATATTTCTTTGCATTGGAGTTGATTTTGAATTAATTCACAAAAGTACAAAAAAAACTGTTAGAATGGAAAGCAATTAACTATTTTCGTAAAGAGATGAATTTTGAAAAAGAAAAAAAGAAAATTATTGAATCTAAAAAAATAACAACGCAAAAAAAAAGAGTCAACAATTAAATGTCAACTCTTTTATAAATTTTTATAAATCAATGCTTATGCAATAAATGATCTTCTTAATTTCCAACCGCCATAGATTGTTGCTAGTATTAGCAAAAAATTAAAACCATTTCCTAAAGGAAGTGATGGGGGTGGTGCACCGCCGCCTTCTTCAGGTGGAGGTCCACCTGCACCACCAGCACCCTGAGGACCAGCTTGTGATCCGGATACATTTACACCTGTCAAATCAACAGTTGATGATGTTGTTCCAGCACTTGCAATTTGGTTATTCGAACCTTTAATTAAGGACGTAGAAAATGTGGGAGTTGGTGCAAATACCCCAACAGTTGTTTCACTATTGGTAGAAGTTCCATTATCTGCTATGTTAGCATTTGTACTACTTACCAATACACCACTAGTAGTTTTACCAAAAGATTCATTAGAACTTTTAGCTAATGTTTCACTATAAACTTGTGAAGCATTTACTTTTCTTTTTTTGGTAGCTGTTGTTGGTGTTGATAAATCACTTACTACAGCAACATTGTTTTTTGTATTAACATTGGCATTCATGATTTTTCCACCGAAATTTACATCCATCTTTGCCAAAGTCTTATCAAAATAAGTGCCTTTGTATGAACCTCTATAAGGCGCAAATACTATTGCTAACAGTAAACTTACTACCGTTAAAGCACCAATAATTTTAATTATGTTTGATCTCTTTTTCATCTTCTGTAATTTTAGCGGATTATTATTTGTTTAGATATATCTTCTTTGTCAGTTTTTACTTTAGCAATGTAAACGCCTGCATTCAAATTTGAAAGAGTTGTAAGACCTTTTGCATTTAAAATTGATTTTCTTACAGCTGCACCAGCCATATTATATAAAACTACGCTACCAACATTCGAATTATTATTTTGTATAAATACTTCGTTTTGTGATCCAAAGATTTTTACTTCAGAATCCATATCTGCTGTAAACACTTTGGTAGTATTGGTAATAATTTTAAATCGTTTTGAAGGTGTTCCACTTGCTTCCGAAGTAAATGTATATTCCGTTCCATCAGCAGAAATATCAATGGTTTTATTGGCAACTAAATCCACCAAATATAATCCGGTATACATAGAAGCTAAATTTTGATGTCTAAATACCATTCTAAATTCTGTGTCCTGACCAGCTTGAAATCCTAAATAAGAATTGTTGATATCATTAACACCATTGATTTGATAATCTCCATCTTCACCCATTGAAAACAATTGTGTGTTTAATGCAGAACCTAAAATTTTAGGACCATCAAAGCCATTATCAAATTTTGAAGTACAATTTGCATCTGAGAAAATCCACATACGATCTGAAGAATGTGCTCCGATAACATCTATCATTGTTGCTACTTTTTCAGAAGTAGAAGGAGCACGTTGAGGATTGTTATTAGATGTAAGCGCTGATAATGGAATTCCGAATGTATTAGAACCACTTGTAGCTTTGACCAAGAATCCTTGCATTGAAGGAATTTGTGCAGGAACACCAAATATACCTGCAAAACCACCGGTAGAAACTGAATATGTACCCGGATGACTTCCAGGATTTGAATCTCCTGAATTACTTATCCACTCGGCACGGCTACCTGTATTGTAAATATATACTGCATTTTCAAGACCTCCACTGTAAGTTATTCCACTTACATTTATCGCTGCAGTAAATGGATTTGCCAAAATATGATTTCCAATCCAAGGGCCACCAGAGTAAGTTAATGTACGACTAACGTTACTATGATTTAAAGTTCCTGTAAAAGTATATGTTTTTGCAGATGGTTGTACAACTTCATATCCATCAACAGG
>JBMOHG010000070.1:0-11253 GCA_049317965.1 Paludibacter sp. | reverse complement strand
ATAGATGACAAAAAAACCACCAAAAATTATTTTCAGTGGTTTTTTATAAATTATAATTGAATAAATTATCAATGCTTATAATTCCCAAGCCAGTGCACTTGCACCTAATACGGCAGCATCAGCTTCTTTCAAATCAGAGAACATTAATTTAATCTTACCTTTCCACAATGGGAGTAGGTTTTTCTCCATATTTTCGCGGATTGGATTCATTATCAAATCACCTGCTTTTGATAGACCACCAAAAATTACTATTGCTTCCGGAGCACTAAATGCCACAAAATCAGCCAAACTTTCGCCTAAAATTTTTCCGGTAAAGTTGAATATTTCTTTTGCCACTTCGTCACCCTCCATTGCTGCATCAAAAACATCTTTCGAAGTGATACTTTCAAGTGGAATATTGCGCAATAAACTATCTTTTGTACTTGATTCGAGAATTTCACGTGCAGAACGGGCAACACCGGTTGCAGAACAATAAGTTTCCAAACAACCCGATTTTCCGCAGCCGCATAAACGACCATTATTACGAATGGCGGTAGTATGACCTAATTCACCTGCAAAACCATCGTGACCATATAATACTTTGCCATCGATAATAATTCCACTACCAACGCCAGTTCCTAACGTTATCATGATAAAGTTTTTCATGCCATGAGCAGCACCATAAGTCATTTCGCCAAATGCGGCTGCATTAGCATCGTTTGTCAAAGCTGTAGGTATGCCAAATTTATTAGTCATTAATTTTGCAAATTCAATAACACCTTTCCACGGCAAATTTGGTGCAAATTCTATGTTTCCGGTATAGTAATTACCGTTAGGAGCGCCAACGCCAATTCCTTTGAATTTATCAGCACCACCGGCTGCATCAATCAATTTAATTAATTCGTCGTACAAATCCTGAATATAGACATTTACATCGGTATGAGTACCAGTTTTAATAGCACTTTTTGAAATAACATTTCCACGAGCATCAACAACACCGAAAACGGTATTTGTTCCACCCATATCCATGCCAATTACATAAGGTTTTTCCATTTTATTTTTTTGTTTCATGTTTCGTGGTTCGTGTTTCGTGTTAAGATTAACGCGAAACATGAAACACGAAATAATTAATAATTTTTTTATTCTACAGGTATATCTTTGTTCACGTTTTTGCAGCCAACTAATGCATACCAAAGCATATAAGCTAAACATGCAAACATTACCCAGTAGCTGTTAAGGTAACCGAAATTATCAGAAACCCAACCTTGAATAAGTGGAACAATACCACCACCGCAAACCATAACCATAAAGATGCCAGACGCTGCTGCTGTGTATTTTCCAAGTCCTTCGACAGCTAAGTTGAAAACTCCACCCCACATAATTGAAGTACATAAACCACACAGAACCAGAAATATAATACTAATAGGAACTTTGGTTAATAAAAATGGAACAGTAACAGTCATTGAAGCCGGGCTAAAAATAGCTAACAAAATAAAGATAATTCCAAGTGTAGAAACGGTAACCAACATAGTTTTACTTGACACTTTTGAACCAATCAAACCACCCGTCAAACGACCTACCAACATTAATAACCAATATACACCTACAATACTACCGGCCATTGTTGCATCAATGCCAAGACCAGGATTGGTTGCTGACGTTTGGGCAGTCATATATAAATTAGCAGTACTAGGTATACCTATTTCAATACCAACATAAATAAAAATTGCAATTGCTCCAAAAATAAAATGACGGAACGATAGTGGACTGTGTGAATGTTTTACTTTGCGTTCGGCTGCTGTTTCTTTATGTGGTTCAGGGATTTTTACGAAAGACAATACAATAAATGCCAAAGCAAAAATACCCAAGGCCAAAAATAATGCTGGATTTGCTTTTTCTATGGTTCGTCCGGCTTCAGCACCCATCAACCATCCTACTAACATTGGAGTTATTGTAGCACCAATAGAATTGATTGAACCTCCAAATTGCAATAGTTTATTTCCAGAGTTTCCACCACCACCAAGTGTATTAAGCATTGGATTTACAACAGTATTCAACATACACATCGAAAAACCTGAAATAAATGCACCAGTTAAGTAAACCGAAAAAAGGCCAACCTGACCTGAAAAAAATTGAACAGACACACCTACGAAACCTACAGCTACTGCTGCTAACGCGGTAACTTTATAACCCCATTTTTTAAGCATTATACCAGCAGGAATGCCCATAAATGCATAAGCTAAAAAGTTTCCAAGAAATCCTAATTGTGATTCGAAATTTGATGCACCAAACTGCTTAGCAACAATTACTCCCATTGGACTTGGTAAACCTGTAACGAAAGCAATCATAAAAAATAATGCAAACATCATTGCAATAGGCAATGCATAACTTTTGTTTTCTGTACTCATAAAATTTAATTTAATGAATTAGTTTAATTAATATAATTATTTTGTTTTTATTCGACCGACAAAGTTAATCAATTTTAGTGCTGAACAAATACCAATATTAAGCATAAATTTTATCTAAATGATGTTTTACAACATATTTTCTGCAATTATTTAAGAAAAACCCGTTTTTAAAAATAAATCTATAAGTTTTTAATCAGAAAATCCGACATTCTTTTGTACAAATGTCGACGAGTTTGTTTGCCCAAAATACTGTGATTTCTATCAGTATAAAGTTGCATTTCGAATTGTATATCTGCATCAACAAGTTTATCGATGTATAACATGGTATTTTGAGCATGTACATTATCATCTGCAGTGCCATGAACCAACAACAAATTTCCGTTAAGTTTGTCGGCATTAAGCAAAGGTGAACAAAGATCGTAACCTTTAAAATTTTCTTGTGGACGGCGCATAAAACGCTCTGTATAAACCGTATTGTACAGTTTCCAGTCGGTAACCGGGGCAACAGCAATACCAGCTTTGAATATTTTTTCGCCATTACTCATGGCCATCAAAGTAATAAAGCCACCATAACTCCAACCCCAAATTCCTATTCGATCTTTATCAATAAATGATTGATTTCCAAAATACTTAGCTGTTTCTATTTGATCTTTAGCTTCTAAAATTCCCAATTGCTCATAAGTACTTTTTCTGAACTCAGCACCCCGTGCACCTGTTCCACGACCATCTACACATGCCACAACAAAATTTTGTGAAACTAAGTAATACTCCCAGTCTATTTTCCATTTGTCCAATACTTCTTGAGAGTTTGGACCACTGTATTGAACAAGTAGAAGAGGATATTTTTTTTTGGAATCAAAGTTAACAGGTTTTAATATCCAGCCATTTAGCAATATATTATCTGTAGTTTCAAAGCTAAAAAATGTTTTAGTTGGAAGATTTAATCCATTAAAAGTTGTAGAAATGTCAACATTATTTTCTAGAACTCTAATTATTGAACCTAAATTGTTTCGAAGAATATAACAATTCGGTGTTAACAAAGATGAAACATTATCAACAAAACAGGTAAAACTACTGTTAAAAGTGGCATTGTGAGTGCCTTTTGCATCTGTCAATCGGATTTTTTTACCCTTATCATCGAGTGAGTACACATCGCGTTGCAATGGAGACACTTCGGCAGATTGATAGTAGAGAACTTTTTTTATATCATCATAACCATACACATTTGTAACGTCCCAATTACCATTAGTAATTTGTTTTATAACCGTTCCGTTAATTCCATATTTATACACATGACGATATCCATCTTGTTCACTCACTCCAATAAAATACTGATTATCAGATGAAAATCGCAAAAGGTCAATATTATCTGAATCTATATAATACTTATCTTCTTGGTGTAAAATCAATTTTGAAACAGTTGATTTTGGATTTGCCAGATACATGTCAAGCTGATTTTGGTTACGATTCAGTTTGAAAATGGCCAATTTATCAATCGAATTAGTCCACCGAATTCGGGGTATGTAAAAATCCTGATCTTCATCATCCAATTTCATTGTTTTGATATTTTTATAGTAATCATCATACACACAAACACTTACTTTCGAATTGTTTTCACCGGCCTTTGGGTATTTGAATGAAACTAATGATGGATAAAGAGTTAGTTCGTTTTTTTCTGCAATTTTATTTTGGTATTGGATAAATGAAAATAGAGGAACATTCGTTTCGTCGAATCGCACAAAAGCCAGCATTTTGCTATCAGGGCTCCATTCAAAATAACGTGTAGCGGTAAATTCTTCTTCGTAAACCCAGTCAGGTGTACCATTAATAATACTTCCAAATAATCCATCTTTTGTTATAGGCGACTCAGTTTTAAAATCAAGTTTTTTCAGATATAAATTATTTTCTCGTGCAAAAGCAATATAACGGCTATCGGGAGAAAATAAAGGTACTTCTTGCGCTCCATTATCTGAAAGTGTTTCGATTTCATTTCTTTTAATATCATAAACATAATATTCTGCTGTAAAAGTCCTCCGATAACGTTTTTTTACATTGCAGTAAATCAACATTTTAGATTCATTTGGACTGAATTCATAACCTGAGATCTGCTTAATTGGTGAGTTTTTAAGCTTGGCAATACTAAAAACAGTATCAATTACAGCTCCGGTTTTATAATTATACTTTACAACAGCTTTCTCATTCATCATAACTGTGTAATTTTCACCATCTTTCATTGAACGTGGCATTTCTATTGCTTTTGCTTTGTATTTTCCATCTACAATATCATAAAGCAAGTTAGCATACGAAAACTCTAAACAGAAAATTAACACGATTGTATATCCTAAACGTTTCATTTTATATTGATTTTAGCTATTAAACGTCAAATATTTAATATCTTTGTACGGAGAATTTCAAAAAAATAATTTCACAAAAATAACTCAATTAATTCTTAGAAATAGACATTGTTCTAAAAGTTTTTGTTCAATTAACAAGTTTATATGTTACTGGCATTTATATATAGTTTTTTTAATTGAAGCAAAATCAAAAAAAACCACCAAATCAAATACTAAATTTATCAATTTAATGAAAAAGCTGAAAGATTTATTTTTGTTCACTCCACGAAAAAACGAAATTGGAATTTGTTTAAGTGGTGGAGGCGCATTGGGATTTGCACATATCGGTGCGTTGCAATCGCTTGAGGATCATGGTATTTTTCCACAACATATTGTTGGGTCGAGTATGGGTGCAATAGTTGGAACAATATATTCTGCCGGTTATTCGCCAGCCCACATACTAAAAATGATAAAAGATGACAAACTGTACAAAATCAGTAAATTAATGACATTTCGTGCCAGTTTTCTTAAATCCGGTTTGTCAAATCATTCAATGTTGCGAGAGTTGATAACAGAATTGATACCTCACAATAGTTTTGAGCAATTGGAGAAAAAAATGCATATTTGTGTTGTAAATTTAAACAAAGCCGAATGGGAAATAATTGATACCGGCAATGAACTTGACAAATGGGTGGCAGCATCAGCGTCAATTCCAGGGCTTTTTGAGACGATTTCGAGTAACAACGAATTTTATGTAGATGGTGGTTTACTTAATAATATGCCTGCTCAAGGAATTGAAGAATATTGTCAAACCATCATTGGTGTTGATGTAATTCCGCATGTTGTACCTGCCACACTGAGTAAACCTATTGATACATTATCATTTGCAATAAGGGCTATGCAACATCAAAACTCAAAAGAAGGGCGTGAATTATGTCAGTTTATAATTGAACCAAAAGCCATTGAAGAATTTCACGAATTTAGTTTCGAAGCATATCAAACTATCTATCACCACGGATATAGTGCAACTACAAAATATTTAGTTGAAAATCCTGAATTGATGAAACTTGGAAAATCATGAGAGTGCAAAAAAAAATGATTTAATGCAAACTTCAAAAATTACCCCTTAAAAAACATGTAGCGATTTTCATTTTCTCAAATTTTCTACTATCTTTGTAGTCGAAAAATGAAAACTGGAAACTTTAAATATTTTTTCGATGAAAGCAACTCACATACAATAAGTTGTACTGAAAAGTTGCCCCTAAGAAATACGAAAACCAATATAAATCTGTTACAGGTTTGTGTTGGTTTTTTGTTTGTTAACAACTTATAATGAATTTCCGAAATATATGAAGTAAGTAAAATAGATAGTATAAAAATTAAAATAAAAAATGTCCTTTATACGTATTTTGGTAACACTATGAGCAATAACAGTTTAGTATCAATAGCCGATTATAGTAAAGAAGAAATCTTAGCAATTCTTGATTCGGCAGCAGATTTTGAAGCAAATCCAAATCGAAAAACACTTGATGGAAAGGTAATTGCCACCTTGTTTTTTGAGCCTTCAACCCGTACGCGACTTAGTTTCGAAACCGCTGTCGTACGCCTTGGAGGTTCTATTATAGGCTTTTCGGATGCTGCAACCAGTAGTTCCTCAAAAGGTGAAACACTGAATGATACCATTCACATGGTGAGTTGTTATGCAGATGCAATTGTGATGCGACATCCACTTGAAGGTGCAGCCCGTTATGCGGCAGAAGTATCGCCAGTGCCAATTATCAATGCAGGAGATGGTGCCAATCAACATCCTTCACAAACTTTATTGGACTTATATTCAATTCTGAAAACACAGGGCACATTGGAAAATTTAAAAATTTGTCTGGTGGGTGATTTAAAATATGGACGTACCGTCCATTCGCTGATTATGGCCATGTCACATTTTCATCCAACATTCACTTTCATTGCTCCCAATGAATTGAAAATGCCCGACGAATACAAAGTTTTTTGTCAAAAAAACAACATTCAATTCACCGAAGAAAGCGAATTAACAGACAATTTCAATGATGCAGATATACTTTATATGACTCGAGTTCAGAAAGAGCGTTTTTTAGATTTGATTGAATATGAGCGTGTAAAAAACGTGTATACATTGAAAAATAATATGCTATCAAATTCAAAACCTAGTCTTCGGATTCTACATCCACTTCCTCGCGTTAATGAAATTGATCCGGATGTTGACAGTAACGAAAAAGCATATTATTTCCGCCAGGCTCAAAACGGATTATATGTGAGACAAGCAATTGTGAGTAAAGTATTAGAATAAACCCCTACCCCTAAAGGGGAATAATACATAATTAGTATGTCAACAAAAGAATTAAAAGTAGCCGCGCTTCGCAATGGAACAGTGATTGACCATATTCCGGCTGATAAGTTATTCAAAGTGGTTTCTATTCTTCATTTAGATAATTGCTTGAATCAAATTACATTAGCTAATAATCTTGAAAGTGCCAAAATCGGGTCAAAAGGACTTATTAAAATTTCGGAACGCGCTTTAGCCGAAGATGAAACAAATAAAATTGCTCTTATTGCTCCAAATGCAAAAATCAATATTATTCGGGATTTTGTAGTCGTTGAAAAGCGTCCTTTGATTTTGCCAAATGAAATTAAAGAAATTGTTCAATGTGCAAATCCTGTGTGTATTACAAATAATCAACCGGTATCAACACGTTTCCATGTGTTGAAACACGAAAACGAAGTAATGTTAAAATGCCATTACTGCGAACGTGAAGTTGTACGGGATAAGGTGAAAATAAAATGATAAAAGATAAAAACAGCAATCATGTTTCGTGGAAGCCAGGCACATTAATTTATCCGTTGCCAGCAGTTTTGATTTCATGTGGAAATAATCCCGAGAACTATAATTTACTTACCATCAGTTGGGTTGGCACAATTTGCACCAATCCTCCAATGTGCTATATATCAGTTCGTCCCGAACGTCATTCCTATAGTATAATTAAAGAAACAGGTGAGTTTGTTATCAATCTGACAAATGAAGATATGGCTTTTGCAACCGATTGGTGTGGTGTGAAAAGTGGAAAAGACCATAATAAGTTTGAAGAAATGAAGTTGACTCCAATAAAAGGCGAAATGGTAAATGCACCAATCATCAAAGAATCACCGCTGTGTATCGAATGTAGGGTAAAAGAAATCATTCCACTAGGCTCGCACGATATGTTTATTGCTGATGTAATTAATGTACAAGCAGATACAAAGTATATTGACTCGGGAACAGATACTTTTGATTTAGCAAAAGCAAAACTTATAGCTTATTCACATGGTCATTATTACAAATTGGGAGAAGAAATTGGAAAATTTGGGTGGACTGTGCAAAAAAAGAAGAAATAAAACTGCCCCTAACCCCTAAAGGGGAATAATAAATATTAGCATTAATAATTACAAAAAAGAAATAATCAGTATTATTGAATACTTTAAAAAATATATTAGACAAAACTAACTTCAACTCCCCTTTAGGGGTTGGGGGCAGACACGAAATCAACATTTCAACATGGAAACGCAGGGAGCATTTCGAAGTTTTCAAAAACTTCGATGAACCTCTGTTTGGCATTACTGTAAAAGTTGAATGTTCGGTAGCATACAAAAAAGCCAAAGAGTTGGGTTATTCGTTTTCATTGTATTACTTGTATTTGTCGATGAAAGCCGCAAACGAAATTGAAGAATTTCGTTATCGGATTGATGATGAAAAAGTGATTTGTTACGATAGTGTTGGAGCTGGCCCCACCATTTTTCGGGAAGATGAAACGTATGGTTATGGATTTATGCCATATAGCGAAGATATTGAAGTGTTTATGAAACATGCGACTACCGAAGTGGAGCGTGTAAAGGCAGAACGTGGATTGAAGTTTCCATATACTGGCGAAGACATTTTGCATTATTCAACACTTCCGTGGGCTGATTTTACATCGGTAAATCATGCACGAATTCTGAGTAAAGGACGAAGCATTCCTAAAATAACTTTTGGGAAACTTACACGAGATGGTGAAAAAATGTGGTTACCAGTAGATGTGCATGTTAATCATGCTTTGATGGATGGTTATCATGTAGGGAAATTTGTGGAAAGGTTTCAGGAGTTATTAAAAGCCCCCTAACCCCCTGAAGGGGGAATTTTAAGAACCTGACATTTGAAAATTCAAAAAAACATAGAATAAATAATAATTATATATATAATACCTCTTTAATTCCCCCTTTAGGGGGTTAGGGGGCAAATAATTAAAAAAATGAAAAGAGACCAAGTTATTTTTGACATCATTGCACGCGAAAAACAGCGTCAATTGAAAGGAATTGAATTAATTGCTTCAGAAAACTTTGTGAGCGAGCAAGTTATGGAAGCTATGGGTTCCGTATTAACCAATAAATATGCCGAAGGTTACCCAGGCAAACGTTACTATGGAGGTTGCGAAGTGGTTGATGAAAGCGAACAAATTGCTATCGACCGCTTGAAAGAAATTTTCGGAGCCGAATGGGCAAACGTACAACCACATTCTGGCGCACAAGCCAATGCTGCTGTATTTCTGGCCTGTATGAATGCTGGAGATAAATTCCTTGGATTGAATCTTTCACACGGTGGGCACTTGTCACACGGTTCGTTGGTAAACAGCTCTGGAATACTCTACAAACCATGTGAATACAACGTAAAAGAAGAAACAGGACGTGTTGATTACGACCAAATGGAAGAAGTAGCAGTACGTGAACAACCAAAAGTAATTGTTGGTGGTGGTTCTGCCTATTCACGCGAATGGGACTACAAACGTATGCGTGAAATTGCCGATAAAGTAGGTGCAATTTTAATGATTGACATGGCGCACCCTGCAGGATTAATTGCTGCAGGATTATTGGAAAACCCATTGAAATGGGCACATATCGTAACTTCCACAACTCATAAAACTTTGCGTGGACCTCGTGGTGGAATCATTTTATTAGGAAAAGATTTTCCAAATCCTTGGGGAAAAACAACCCCTAAAGGCGAAATTAAAATGATGTCTGCCCTACTTGACTCAGCTGTTTTTCCCGGAATACAAGGTGGTCCACTAGAACACGTGATTGCAGCAAAAGCAGTTTCGTTTGGCGAATGTCTTCAACCGGAATATAAGGCTTACCAAGCTCAAGTAAAGAAAAATGCTGCAGCTTTGGCGAATGCATTAATTGGTCGTGGATTTACTATCATTTCGGGTGGAACAGATAACCATTCTATGTTGGTGGATTTACGTTCTAAATTTCCTGAATTGACAGGTAAAGTAGCCGAAAAAATATTGGTAGAAGCTGATATTACTGTTAACAAAAATATGGTACCTTTCGACAGCCGTTCAGCTTTCCAAACTTCTGGTATTCGTTTGGGTACTCCTGCTATCACTACACGTGGTGCTAAAGAAGATTTGATGGCTGAAATCGCCGAAATGATTGAAATAGTACTTTCAAATGTTGAAAACGAAGCAGTTATTGCTTCAGTTCGCGAACGTGTAAACAAAACAATGGAAGCATATCCACTTTTTGCTTATTAAATATTAAATATTAAGCACACAGAAAACTCAGATATTTCATATTTAAATATGGTTTTCTGTGTGCTAAATTTCAATTTAACCCATGACAGAGCACCTCTTTGAACTTTCCGAACACACCGACACAACAGTCTTTTACGGTGTTAATAATGCCAACATTCAGGTATTGAAAAATTTACATCCGAACCTGCGAATAATGGCTCGTGGGCATGTGATGAAAATATCGGGAAGCGATGTTGATGCCGAACTGCTCATAGATAATATAAAAAAAATTGAAAGATTCTGTCTTGATAACAACTCTTTATCCGAAGAAAACGTTATTGAAATAATCAAAGGAAATGCTCCTGACGAAATTAAATTTGAAAATTTGATTCTTCACGGTGTGAATGGAAAGTCCATTATGGCTCGTACTGCCAACCAACAAAAGCTAGTCAAAGATTTCGATACCAACGATCTTCTATTTGCCATTGGACCAGCCGGTTCGGGTAAAACATATACAGCCATTGCATTGGCAGTTCGCTCATTAAAAAAACGCGAAGTAAAAAAGATTATCCTCAGTCGTCCGGCTGTTGAAGCGGGCGAAAAGCTCGGTTTTCTTCCCGGCGATATGAAAGAAAAAATTGATCCGTACTTGCAACCACTCTACGATGCATTGCAAGATATGATTACACCGCTCAAATTAAAAGAATACCTCGAAGATGGTACCATTCAGATTGCTCCACTGGCATTTATGCGTGGACGAACGCTGAGTGATGCAGTAGTAATTTTGGATGAAGCTCAAAATTCCACCACCATGCAAATCAAAATGTTTTTAACTCGCATGGGATTGAATGCTAAAATGATAGTGACAGGTGATACTACACAAATTGACTTACCATACGCTCAAAAATCAGGATTAATTGATGCGCTTGAAGTACTGAAAAACGTAAAAGGAATTGCCAAAGTAGAATTTGATGTAAA
>JBMOHG010000069.1:0-11402 GCA_049317965.1 Paludibacter sp. | reverse complement strand
TACTTGGTCTTTGAACCCCTATTAGGGGGCAGGGGGTTACTTAAACCGCAATAATCGCAGCGCATTTAGTACCACTGTAATAGAGCTGAAACTCATGGCAGCTGCTGCGAACATCGGATTCAACTTCCAGCCAAGTGCCGCATAAAACACACCTGCAGCCAAAGGAATACCTATCACGTTATAAAAAAACGCCCAAAACAAGTTTTGTTTTATATTTATCATCACGGCCTTACTGAGTCGAAGTGTTGTAACAGCATCAAGCAAATCGCTACGCATTAAAACCACATCGGCCGATTCGATTGCAATATCTGTTCCGGCACCAATGGCAATACCCACATTGGAACGCATCAAAGCCGGTGCATCATTAATTCCATCGCCCACCATGGCTACAGTTCGTCCACTAGCTTGCAATCGGGCAATTTCTTTGTCCTTATCCTGAGGCAAAACTTCAGCAATTACTGTACTTATACCAAGTTGAGATTGAATGTAAGCAGCCGTTCGTTTATGATCGCCTGTTAGCATAACCACATCAAGACCCATTGATTTAAACTGCTGTATGGCATTTTTGCTACTTGGTTTCAAAACGTCAGCTACAGCAATAATACCCAGCACTTCCTTTTCATTCGCAATAAATAATGGCGTTTTGCCTTCGTCAGCAAACTTATCGACAATTGATGTAAATTCCGAAAAAACTATATTTTTTTCAGTCATCAATTTAAGATTTCCTGCTATATAAACTTTTTCATTTAACGTTGCCTCGATTCCTAGTCCGGCAATTGATTGAAAATTCTCAATTGGCAATAATTTAATTTCTCTTTTATTTGCTTCAATAAGAATGGCTTCTGCCAAAGGATGTTCCGATTGTTTTTCCAGCGATGCAGTTATTTGCATCAGCTCAGTTTCGGTGATGGATTTATTGGTAATTATATCAGTAATTTTGGGCTTTCCTTCAGTTATGGTTCCTGTTTTGTCGAGTACAACGGTATCAACTTTATGTGCCATTTCCAAAGCTTCGGCCGACTTAATTAAAATGCCAAATTCAGCACCTTTGCCTGTTCCCACCATAATTGCCACCGGAGTAGCTAATCCGAGCGCACACGGACACGAAATGACCAACACTGCAATACCAATTGACAAAGCAAAGTCGAATGGATAACCCAACATCAACCACACCGAAGTTGCTAACACCGAAATTCCAATCACCACCGGAACAAAAATTGAACTTATTTTATCGGCCAATTTTGAAATGGGTGCTTTTGAAGCCGAAGCCTCTTCTACCAATTGAATGATTTGTGCCAAAGTGGTATCTGCACCCACTTTAGTGGCGCGCATGGTAAAATAGCCTGATTTATTGAAACTTGCCGATAATACCGTATCATTAATATCTTTGAAAACGGGCATACTTTCACCTGTCAAAGCCGATTCGTCAATCCACGAATTACCCGTTTTAACAATTCCATCGACAGGAACACGTTGTCCGGGTTTTACCACTACAAGGTCTTTTACAACAACCTGTTCAATCAGAATTTCAATTTCGTGATTTTCCCGAATTACAGTAGCTGTTTTTGGAGCTAAATCTATCAGCCGTGAAATGGCTTCGGATGTACGACTCTTTGATTTTGCCTCCAAAAACTTACCTAAGGTGATAAGTGTTAGAATGGTGGCAGCCGATTCGAAATACAAATCGTGTGCAAAATGATGTTGGGTTTCAATATCCCCAATCAAATAAGCTGAGATTATATGGTAAACAGCATAAACGCCGTAAGCAATTGCAGCAGAAGCACCCATGGCAATGAGCGAATCCATATTGGGATTGCCTTTGAACAATGATTTAAATCCGTTTTTGAAATAATGCCTGTTTACATAAATGATAGGCATTGATAACCAAAACTGAAAAATTGAATAATACAAAGGCTCATTTAGTATTAGAAATATTTGCGGACGAGGCAAACCAATCATTTGTCCCATTGAAATATAAAGCATCGGAATCAGAAAAGAAACAGAAATCCACCATCTGATTTTCATTTGCTTTTGTTCTTGCTTAATAAAGTCAATTTTAGGAGTAGATATTTTTGACGATTTTCCAACTATTTCGCGTAAATGGGCTTCATAACCAACATTTTCGACAGATTTTTCAATAATTTGAGGCGTCATTTGTAGCTCATCAAAGCTTACTGTCATACTATTGGTCAATAAGTTTACATTCACAGTTTGTACTCCATTCAGTTTACTTACGCTTTTCTCAACATGAGCTACACACGAAGCACAACTCATACCGGTAACATCAAATTTTTCAGTTTTCATTATTCAAAATATTAACTCGATAAAAAAACAGTTTCAATGCAATTAAGTTCATTGCGATATTGGTTAGAATCATTCACGAAAGTACAAAAAATACATACAAAAAACCCGATATTGCATCGGGCTTTTAATAGAATTTGAAAATATACTTTTAAAAATGGTGATTTATAATTTATAATTCCATCCTACTCCACCATACATAATTGATTTCGGGTTAGGCTGTTGAACGTCCTGATCATATCGGACAAATAATTGTACTGAATTTCTTAAATTTATTCTGTATTTAGCACCTGCTGCAATACGAAAACCATCCAGACAAAAGCCGTAAGCACTATTCACCGAGCAAAAGACTTCACCTGAAATATAAGGCTTTAACGGTGAACCAAATATCTTATAGGCACATTCAAGTTTGTTTCGCCAAACATATTTCGGATTAAATTTGTAGTCGCCCCGATTTTCATCCCTCCAGGTGGCCTGACCACGCGTGCGAAATTCAAATTCTAAAGAATTGTATTCGATAAATGTTGACAAACCCAATAATGTTCTATGCCTGAACTCAAATATGTCTGTTTGGCGTTGATGAATAAAATCATATTCAATTTCTGCCATTATTAGCTTTCTGAAAATTGAATAATCCAACTTTAATGAAGTCAGTGAGCGATCGTAAGCAGTCAGGTTCTGATTAAATCTTAACTCTTGTTCAAATTTCACACCCCAATCGCGTCCAATATTTTTCGAAAGCGACATCGATGTAATTAAACCAACATCGGCAGACTGAGCAAATAAATGGTTTTGCTTAGTCAATACAAGAAAAATAACCAACAATATTAGCCTGACTTTTGCCATCAAATAAACTGACTTAACTTGGTATTAGAATCTATGGTATTGGGTTCATTATCATCCGAACGATAACTCACTTTCAAAAATGCAACATCCCGTAAAAAATCAATATGCCCAACTTCTATTTTTAAAATATCCAAACCAGTTCGGTTTTCCAAATCAGCTTTTAACTCATTTGATTTGTCTGGTTTTATTAAATCTATTTTTTCGTAAAGCACTATTTTTGAGCAAGTTTGTTTTATCAGAATTGTACTTTCCAACAAAGCAACAGCTCCTATAAATATCAAATTTGTTGCCAATAAAACTGCATAACTCATGTTCATAGCCAGTCCATTAATAACCGAAATTCCGATAATTACAAACAAATAAGTCATTTCACGAATTGAAACCTGCTCGGTTCGGTAGCGTATTATTCCAAAAATGGCAAACAAACCAAGTCCCATTCCAATTTGAAGCTTCACTGAATTAAGCAGAAAAATCAGCAAGAAAATTGTTACAGAAAACAATGTGAAAGTAACCAAAAAGTCTCTCCTTCCACTTTTTCGATAGTAGAAATAGCGAATTATAATCCAGCAAATCAGCAAATTGAATCCAAAACGCAAAAACAATTGTATAAGTGCATCATTGTCGAAAAGTGGAATACCCATAAATGCAGGACTCGAAGCCATATTATCGCCATACTGTTGTGCAATGGTTGGATCAAACTCAGGAAATTCAGATTGTAGCATGATTATTTTCAGTTATTTTGTTAATTATTCTAAGCTTATTTTTAAATCGATTACTTTTTATTGTAGAATTTACAAGCACCATTCCTAAGCAATACTTACTCATACTAGCAGCCGAAATGCTTAATTCATTTAAATAATCTTTGAAAGGTGAACGGGCAATACCGTTTTGTTTCATTTCTACAATTACCAAACCTTCAACACATTTATTATTTCCGTTGCACAAATTCTGATACGATAAGTCGAGATCTAATGTTACACGCTCGGTCATATCATTATCAACCAACGTAATGCGCTGAAACGAATTTTTAATTTGGGGCTTTAGTAACGATGCTTCAAAGGGAGTTGCACCCGACACAAATTGGTCTTCCTTTTCATTCAGCAGCATCGACTCAAACTGTTCGTTTTCAATTCTGAACCTTTTTTTTGATGTTCTGCCTTTGTTACTCTTCGACTTTATTTCGAAAAACGATATACCTGAATTGATATAAGAACGCATTCTAACTTTACATCTATTCAGTTTTCTATTGTGATGCATCATATACATTTCGGCTTCAACAGTATCGAAATAAACTGAAGTATAATGAGTTAAACGCTTTCCATCAATTTCAACAATATGATAATTGGTTATTGCTTTTTGTAGCAATACCGGCAATTGATTATATCCAATCAAAAATTTGGTATCAACTCTATTCATGAGTTTCACAGAATCCATTTCCTCGAGTGAAATAGGCTCAAAAACATCTATGATTCTAGTAAGTGATTCACTTATACTAAGTGTTTCTGCCATCAGATTAATTAGAATATTGGTATTGTTTTGTTGAATATAATCGTCCGTTTGGCAAATAGTTATACTGAGTCTTTTTTGTACCATCAGCATTATATTCGTATTTTCTTATACGACTCACTTTTTTAGTATCATCAAATACCACTTCCTTTACACATCGTTCATTTGCATCATACTCAAATAAAACACGTTCACGCATTCCATAAGTTGCATATTCAATTTCTTCAATTTTCAGACCTTTATCATTATAAACTGTGATATGATCCATCCAGCGATTTTTTCCTTTCGAATCGGTATTGTACTCACGAATTGTCATATTTTTGTGACGCTCACGTTTATCTGTTAATGATTCAGGGGAAGTTTGCGCAGGTACCAGAAGTACAAATCCTGCCAATAAAATAAATAGAAACTTGATTCGCATTGATGTTTTTTTAAAAATTATGGAGATTGGTGTTGGTTGATTTATGTAATAATTCGCTGTAACACATTTATTATTTGGCTATTACACATTTATAACAATATAAAAAGGTGTTTCAATAGTTTTGATAATTCCTTTCTGATCAATTGTTACACTTTTAATTACCGGCGATAAAATCTGAGTTGAAGGTTCCTCGGTAAATACAAAAATTTCATAATCGCCCGCGTCTAAATTTTGAAACATAAAAGTACCATCCAGGCTTGTTCTCACTTCATCAAAATGATATTCTGCACCTTTCACTTTTATGTAAACACGTGTATCATAAGCTGGTTTAAAATCAGATATTGGACTCCCTTTGTCGTAATACAACTGTAGTACTGTACCTTTGATATAGGATTTGAACAACGATTTTCCTTTGTGGATATAAATGTTTGCCACTTTTTTAGTTTCGCCATACCCTACTGTAACCGAATCAACCACAGCTTCGAGTTTTGTATCCGACAAATTGGTATAGGCATAAAGTTTATAATTTCCCTGAGTCAGGTATCGAAAACGATAAAACCCATCATAACCGGTTTCCATTTTATCACCATAAATTGATTCATTGCCATAAACGATATAAATATCTTCTTTAGCTGCGGGAAAAGTATCAGTTTCGAAGCTGAAATTATTATCCGGATGAAACACTGTGAAAACGTAACCCTCTACAACAGAGATTCCACCCTGACCTTCGTCGTTGATACACGAGGTGAGGAAAACCGTTGCCAAAATATAATATATTGCAATATGTTTTTTCATAAATAAAAAATATCTGTAAAAATAATACTATTGAACTAATTTTCAGCACAATTTCAGAGAAAAGTTAGTTTTTTTCGGTGTAAAGTATAAATACTTACGAACAGTAAACGTTTTTATACTCTTGTTGTAACCCTTTAATATGTTAAATCTTTATCTTTTTCAAATTAATCAAATCCAAATGCATGTTTCGTTTCGTCTAATTTAAAAACAAATACTATTTTTACACTTTAAAATTTTACAATTATGAAACGACTTGGATTATTATTCATCGCAATCCTACTTGTTGCAGGAACTCAAGCAACAAACACCGGCATTAATGTTGACAGTTTGAAAAATGAAATTATCAGCAATGCAAAAGAACTTCAAGAGATTAGACAGGACTCAATTATGCGTTCTAAACTATCACCGAATCAATTACTCGAACTCCGTAAAAATGAAATTGAAAATGAAAGACAACGTATTGAAAACGATGGACGAACTGATATGCCTTTAAATGGAGTCGGTATTGTAATTATTTGTCTGTTACCATTTCTTTTTGTGGCAATAATTATTGCAATTAGTGCATCTGCCAAAAACAAAGAATCGAAACGCCGTTACGATTTGTACATGAAATCACTCGAAATGGGACAAACTATTCCGGAACATTTTTTCGATGAGCAAAAGAAATCAAATCCATCATCGAATTTAAAACGAGGTGTATTGTGCTTGGCGGTTGGATTGGCATTACTTATTTATTTTGTAATTGTTCATAACACTTTTGCCCTTATTGGTGGTATTATTCCTGCTTTTGTAGGTGTAGGTTATTTGCTTGTACACTATCTTGATAAACCAAAAACAGATACAACTGCAAAAAACGATGAGCAACACGGATGATCTCCGCTGGGTTTCGCAGCTAACTTTGCTGGGTGATAAAAGTGCCTTCGACAAACTTACTTGTAAATATCAATCGCCCATTCGTCGGTTCTTTCTGAACCTGACAATGGGCGATGCTCCATTAAGTGACGATTTGGCTCAGGAAACATTTATCAAAGCATATCTGAATATCAATTCGTTTAAAGCACTTTCGGGATTTTCAACATGGTTGTACCGAATAGCTTATAATGTTTTTTACGATTCTGCTCGCGCCCAGAAACATTATGCCGACTTGGATGAATACGTTATTGACAACCTTCATCAAACTCAAAATGAGTTTTCGGCAGAGAAAATGGATATCTATAAAGCGTTAAAAATACTACGCAAAGAAGAACAAATGGCCGTTTTATTGTTTTATATGGAAGATAAAACACACAATGAGATTGCTAAAATTATGAATTGCCCACTGGGAACTGTGAAAACTTACATTCTGAAAGGAAAAGAAAAATTAACTGTATACCTCACAAAAGCTGGTTATGGAAACTAAAGAAAACGACAAATTGCTGAAAAACTTCTTCGGCGAACAAAAACAGGTAATTGACGATAACGGATTTACAAAACGGGTGATGCGAAAACTTCCCGAACCCCCAAATCGTGATTGGATTGTATGGGTATTCGCATGTATCGGAATATTATTTAGCCTCGTGTTGGGTTTCAATTCGGGAGCAATACAAAATGGATTAATGTTTTTTGAACATATTCCAGTTTACTATTTACTGGCAAGTGTTTTTTGCTTTCCTTTAGTGGGAAGTATTGGCTATTATTTTGTTCAGCATCAATCTTATTAAACCACAAGAGGCAATCAATGAGCACTTTTCGAAAATCGGGCTTCAAATTTAATCAGATTATCCTTCCTGATTAAATAAAATATAGCAGTTATTGACGGTAAAACAAACATTGAAGTAATCCAAAACGACTTATTGTAAATCTTATTTTTGGTCATATCGCTAATTACGATTATCCAC
Source organism: Paludibacter sp. (assembly GCA_049317965.1). Taxonomy (GTDB): domain Bacteria; phylum Bacteroidota; class Bacteroidia; order Bacteroidales; family Paludibacteraceae; genus Paludibacter. The sequence continues at coordinate 3,656 of JBMOHG010000069.1, read as the reverse complement.
GTTACGAAGAAAACAATGAAACTAACGGTAGTAAGTGTTGGTGATAATTCCCAATGTTGAATTAGAAATAAGACACCCACGCAATTTAGCAACACATTGCAAATTGCTAATATCCAGACTATTTTAATGTCGATTTTAAAATCTTGATTCTCCATTATTGACTTGCTTTATTTTTGATAAAAAAGACTCAAAACATAAACAATATTTTTCTGTTTTATTCGTCATTTCTGATTTACTGCATTCGTTCCAACCTTGCGGCATCCAATCTAAGCAATATAAACAGTAAAATGGTAAAACCCCAAAGTGACGAACCTCCATAGCTAAAAAACGGCAAAGGAATACCAATTACCGGCATTATTCCAAGTACCATTCCAACATTGATGGTGAGGTGAAAAAACAAAATACTGGTAACACAATATCCATACACACGACTGAATGGTTCCCGCTGTCGTTCTGCTATCCGCAGCAGTCGCATCAATAATAGCCAATAAACAAATAACACAAGAGTTGAACCCCAAAAACCATGCTCCTCACCAACCGTACAGAATATAAAATCGGTATCCTGCTCTGGAACATATTTAAGTTTGGTTTGCGTGCCATTCAAAAAACCTTTTCCCCAAAAACCACCCGACCCAATTGCAATTTTGGATTGATTTACATTATAGCCAGCCCCATGAAGGTCATCTTCCATATTCAGTAATACCTTGATACGAATCTGTTGATGCGGTTCCAATACCTTGAGAAACAAATAATCAGAAGAAAAGCAAAATACTGCCGAAATAATTGAAAAAAGTACAATATACCAATAAATTTTGTATCGGGTAAACAAGGCAATAATTATCCAATAAAAACAAGATGCCAAAACAATGAACAAAGCAACATAGTCGAAGTTAAGGCGAAACCAAATATTAATTACTATCGATAATACAATAGCACCAATAGTTCCAAAAAATAATATCGCAGCTTCTTTTCTGTTTTTTGAAAAGAAGAAAGCATACGCAACTTGTACAATCAGAATAATTGCCATTGATAATATTATACCCAATGAGCCTTGATCGACATTAATCAGCACAACACTAAAACGGATAACAATAATAAAAAGCAAAATTGCAAAAGTTCCAATTAAAAGTACTATTCCATTCATTCCCTCGCGATAAAGCATAAGTAAAAATGCAATAAAAACCAATGCTGATCCGGTTTCGTTTTGTAAAATAATAAAAGCGAAAGGGAAAAAAATAATCAATCCCAATGGAATTAAATCTTTCCAGTTTTTTAATTTATAGTTATAAGAACTCATAAACTTCGAAAGTGCCAGCGCCGTTGCCATTTTTGCTAATTCTGCCGGTTGAAAACTCACCGGGCCAATCACTAACCATGATCGTGAGCCTTTAATATCCGGGGCAACAAATATGGTGAGAATTAACAATAAAATTGCACTACCATAAATTACATAAGCAAAGAAATTGTACATTTTTGAATCAATCAACAACAAAACACCACCTATTGCAAATGCTGTTATTATCCACACAAATTGCTTTCCGGCTCGCTGACTGAAATCGAAAATGCTGGCTTGGTCATAGTCATAGCTAGCACCATAAATGCTAATCCAGCCCATCAAAACTAAGGCAACGTATAACAATACGGTTGTCCAGTCTAATGCATATTTTATACTAACGTTCTTGGACATTGATGTTGGTGACTGAAGATGACATTCTTTCTAATAATTCTGTTCGTTTAATTTTTCGAAATAAGTACTGTTCCATCATTAAACTTGCTATCGGAGCAGCCCATGTTGCTCCAAAACCTGCATTTTCAACAACTACTGCAATCGCTATTTTTGGATTATCGCGTGGTGCAAATCCCACAAAAATTGAATGGTCTTTACCAGCACTGTTTTGTACAGTTCCGGTTTTTCCGCACATACTCACATCTGGTATTTTATAATTTCGTCCGGTACCAAATTCAAATACGCGCCACATCCCCTCATTTACTATCGGGAAGTATTTTAGGTCTACTTTGGCTCTGTGAATTTTCTTGCGCATGGAATCAGACCTGTTTATATGAGGCGTAATATAATAACCATTATTTCCAATGGTTGCCATCGCATTTGCCAACTGTAATGGAGTTACCAATACTTCGCCCTGACCAATGGAAAGTGACCTGATAGTAATGGCACGCCAACCAGTTTCGGCCCTGTAAACACGGTTGTAAAGTTTTTGTGTGGGAATATAACCCCGCGATTGTTCGTAAATATCGCTATCAGTGTATTTTTCGCCCAGCCCAAAACTTTTCATTCTATCCGCCCAATCATCATAATTGGTTCTGAAAATCAGATTCTTTTCACCGTAACCATCCTTTTCAATCGTAATTTTAAAGGCATTCCAAAAATACGGATTACAACTTTGTTCAATAGCACTCAGCAAACTCACAGGCGAACCATGATGGTGAGTACATTTAATTGGCGAAGAGCCTGGCCCGTTACAAGCAAACATGGTACTTTGATTTATACCTCCCATTTGTTGTAAAACCAATGCCTGAATAGGTTTGAATGACGAACCAGGCGAATATTGTGCTTGGGTAGCCCTGTTATACAATGGTTTAAGTGGATCTTTTAGCAGTTCGGAATAGTTTTTTGACCGTTGGCGACCGACCAAAATGGATGGATTGTAAGCAGGACTCGACACCATGGACAAAATTTCACCCGTGGAAGGTTCAATAGCAACCACACTTCCCATTTTCCCTTTCAGTAATCTTTCACCCAGTATTTGTAATTGAGCATCAATCGACAACATCAAATTTTGACCTGCTTTGGGAGCTATATCTTTTTTACCATCTTCATATTTGCCCTTAATTCTTCCTTTGGCATCACGAAGTAGAATCTCCACTCCTTTCTCACCTCTTAATTGCTTTTCGTAGGTTTTTTCAATTCCATCACGTCCGGCATAATCGCCTTGTTTGTAATAATCGTCAGCTTCTATTTTCATTGGCGAAACCTCACCAATACTTCCAAACAAATGAGCTGCAATGGGATAAGCGTATTCACGTAACGTTCTATTTTGAATGTAAAAGCCGGGGAATTTATACATCGACTGCTGGATAGTTGCTATATCTTCAATTCCAAGTTGGGTCATGAAAAGTTGAGGAGTATAGGACGAATATCCGACATTTTTTTTACGATCTTTCACATCGGCAATTCGTTTAATAAAATCTACTTTAGTTATCTTAAGGGCTTTACAAAAAGCAAGTGTATCCAGGTTACGGATTTCGCGCATGATAAGTGCAATATCGTAGGCAGGCTTATTGTATACAAGTAAAGTGTGATTACGATCGTAAATTAAGCCTCTGGGAGGAAATTGTGTCTTTTTAAGAAAGGCGTTACTATCAGCGCCATCTTTATATTTTGATTCAATAATTTGTATAGAAAACAACTGCAATATGTACAAACCAATAACAGCCGAAATGATTATTGCAATCACGTACCTTCTGCTTTGTAGTTCATCATTAATCATTTGCTATTTTGTATTAATTGATTGAATTCCCAGAATCAACAAAATCGTTAGTAATGAGCTTAATACGATTTTTGAAGTAATAATCCAAAAGTGAGCCAATGTAAATGCTTCGAGATAAAATAATGTAGTGTGATGGATAAAAACCAT
>JBMOHG010000068.1:0-11459 GCA_049317965.1 Paludibacter sp. | reverse complement strand
CTTAATTGAAAAATTAAACTGGCGATATGCCACCAAAAGGATGAATGGAACCAAAGTTCCTCAAGAAAAAATTGACAGAATATTAGAAGCTATACGTTTAGCACCAACTTCACTAGGATTACAGGCATTTAAAGTTTTAGTTATAGAAGACAGTGTATTGCGTGAAAAAATATTTAATGAAGCATGTCAGCAACCACAAATAAAAGAAGCATCGCATATACTGGTATTTGCAGCCACAAAAAATATTAATGAAGAACAAGTAGATAATTTTATTCAGTTAGTGGCCGATACAAGAGGTGGTTCAGTTGATAAACTCAGTGGTTTTAAAGCAATGTTTGCTGGTATTATTGCCGGAGATGAAGAAACGAATTTTAAATGGTCTTCGCGTCAAACATACATTGCACTTGGTGTAGGTTTAGCTGCAGCAGCAGATGAACATGTTGATTCAACTCCAATGGAAGGATTTAATCCTGCTGCTTTAGATAGTATTCTTGGTTTAAATGAGCAAAATCTTGGTTCAGTGAGTATTTTGGCGCTTGGATATCGCGATGATACTAATGATTATCTGGCACATGCACCAAAAGTAAGAAAAAGTAAAGAAAGTCTTTTTGTATTGAATTAAGGATTTTCGTCGGGATGCCGACACTTCATTATATGACCATGGTTGAATTTCAGAAATGAGATTCAACCATTTTTTATTATCCTGCAAATTCGATAATGATTATTTTATAATTACTTTGCTCACAACTCCCGTTTCTGCAATTCTCAATAAAAAAACACCAGATGCTTGTCTGAAATCACTAAAATCAATACTAAATTCATTTGAATCAGCCAACCATTGTTTCAAGAGTAAACCATTAATTGAAAATAATTGCAACTTTTTTCCTAAAGCATTATAAACTAAACAATTATTTTCGGACAGATTTTCAGATATTCTTATACTTTCAACATTTAATCCTTTTTCTATACCACTGAAAATTCCCAATGACAATCCTACCACTACCGGGTCGTGATCGGAATAACGATACATATTAGGTTGGTACGATGTTCCTGCATAACCAAACATGTCTGGCTCGTCGGAATTTATATGAAATACCGAAACTCCGGTAATTTGATTCCGCAACGAAGATGATGCTATTGCATGGTCTAAATAACCTGCTTCGCCATTATACATATAACTATAAGCACTATCGGCATGAAATGCCCGATGTAAATCTGTATAACCACCATTTATCAAAGTTTGAATAGGATCTTCTTTGCCATAAGCATTTAAGTCGCCCATAATAAGTACATCATTATCACCATAATATGTTTTACATGTATTCAGAAAACTTATGGTTGAAGTTGATTCTGCAACACGTGTTGCATTGTAGCAACTTTGTCCATCACCCTGATCAACATCAGAACCGGTAGCTGTACTGCAACCACTTTTTGCTTTAAAATGATTCATGCTGAAAATAAATTTTTCATTATTGCTTTTCAATACAAATGCCTGTGCTTTTTTCCTGTTGATTGGTGAAGGTGAATTGTTGTTTTTTAAACTCAGGTAAGGCGTTACTTTATCAGTTCGGTATAAGTATCCTACCTTTGTGTATGTTCCACTTACGACTCCTCCATCATTAATAAATGAATATCGACCTGCCACAGTAGCCGTATTCATTGCATTTATTAGTTTAGTAAAGGCTTCCTGTCCTTGTTGAATTTCCGCAAAACCATAAATATCAGCGTCAATGGCGAGCATTGCAGCAGTGATTTTAGTAAGCTGTTTTGCTGCTTCCACATCATCTACAGGGCCACCATAGGTTGGATCGTAATTTGAACTCAGAAAAATTTCGAGATTTGCCCCACAAACTTTAAGGTTATAATTTCCTAAATCTGAAGGAGCTGTAGGGCGCGGATTTCCGTAAAAAACAGGCGGTATAGCAGGATAAAGTACAAAATTTGAATTACTAAAGTCTATAACTGCCTGTAAATTATTAATCTTTTCTCCGGTTCGCCTATATCCACTTGCATCAGCAAATTGAATGGGAGTGTAATTTGTAGTTGTAATTCCGTCATCCAATGTTATTTGAGCTTTTGAATTGGCTGTTACATAAGTTGAGTAATCTGTTGTATTTGGTAAACATTGATTACTTGGAATAAATTTCCGGGTTGGATTCAATGTCAGCTGTCCATATTGTTTTAAGTTGTAATTATTTGTAACATAGAGTACTTGATCAAACTGCAATAACATACCTTCATACTGTTCCCAGTTCCATGTATCGGCAATATATCTAACTTTTACAATTGGTAGTGGATTTTTCGAACTTAAAATGGTAGTTTTTGTAATACTTCCAAGCTGAGTACGACCAGAGTATTCACTCACTGTAGCTGTAATTTCAATTTTATCACCCACTGTAACATTGTCAGTAGAAGTATAAACAAATATACCATCTGATGTCATTAAATTTCCATCTCCGACAGCATCTTGAATAAAATAGCCACCAATTTTGCCACTTCCAATAAATTTTGCTGTTACAATTCCTGTTGTTTTTATTGAAGTGGAATATGAACTTGTAGACCCCGATCCCTGTATTTGTGGTATTGTTAGCACCGTTTGAGAAAATAAATTGAAAGTTGTGAATAGCAGTAATATGGTAAATTTAAATTTCATACAGTTTTGAATGAAAGTGAGTAATAATATTTTTTGGGATGGCAAAGATACAGAAATTTATGAATGAATATGAATAAATAATACAATTTTGATAACGCAAATTCGGGTTAAAAATGGAATGTAACTTTTCTGAAACTTTAAAGTAAATAAAACGGTTCTTTTTTCCTAAATTTGCAACAAATTCAAAGAGTATAAAAAATCAACTATTCATGTCATTAGTTTATCTTGGTCTGGGTTCAAATTTAGGAAATAAAGAAAGCTACTTAAATGATGCAATTATTAATTTGTCAATGGAAGTAGGAATTTTACTTCGTCAATCAGCATTTTACTATTCTCAACCTTGGGGTTTTGAATCGGAGAATGAATTTGTGAATGCAGTGATTTTAATACAGACCAATTTAACTCCTTTTGATTTATTGTCGAAAACGCAGGAAATTGAAAAAAAGCTTGGTCGTACACAAAAATCAATCGAAAGCTATATCGATCGACTTATTGATATAGATATCTTATTGTATGACAACATAATAATTGAACAACCAACATTAAAAATCCCACATCCGTTGTTAACAGAGCGGGATTTTGTGTTGTTACCACTTGCCGAAATAGCCCCGGATTTAGTTCATCCGATATTGGGGAAAACCATTAGTGAATTGTCAAATACCAGAAAAAGTTAGACTTAGACCGTTAATGAATTCTTGTATTCTTCAAGAATATTAATTGCTTTTTCATAATCTGTTTCAAAAACAACAATTCGTAAACCGTCATTTATTTCGCCAAACATGGGCATTAATTCTACCGAATCTTCATTGTTTATTGAACTTTCAATATTATTTTCTTTCAATAATTCTTGATCAAATAGGGCTTCCACCATAGTTTCGTAATTTTTTAATGTAATAAGTTTGTCTTCCATGACTTTAAAATTTAAGAATTAATAGTTGAAAATAATTTTGGTAAAGATAGTTTTTAATTTTTGCAATTGGCCAAAAAATCAAATATTCTTTTAATAATAAAACACTTGAATCTTTTGATTGTTTTATAAACTTTGAACATTTTCATTGATTTTTATCTGATATCTAAATGTTTTATTATTAAATATGTTGGCCTATAATTTGTAAAATTGAAATGCCAATAAACGGATATTTTTTCTTACTTTTGCAACTGTTTTAAAAATATATTGTCATCATGACCACAGACGATCTTCCTAATCATTTTGTTTATAGTAAAAGTGTTATAGAATTTGTAACTGTTGCGGCAGAAACATGCTTATTTTTTGAACATGCAGCCGAATTTACAAAGGTTGATTTTGTACAAAAGACAGTTAAAATGCTTCCATTGCTGTATTTGAAAGCTTCACTGATTGATGCCCCTCAAGCGGTTTATGATGATCAAACAGAACGATTTGTAACCGAAGAAGATTATCAATTTGTCCGCGAACAATTGGAACAATTACTTGGGAGCGACGATTCATATTTAGAAGTTTTTCATCCGGATATGGCATTGAGTGACACACCGATAGCTGCTTTTGTGTCCGAAAATCTAGCCGACGTTTATCAGGAACTCAAAGATTTTGCTGCTAATTTTCAATTGGGCGATGTTGATATTATGAACGATGCCTTAGTGGCTTGTATTGAAGCATTTGGCGAACATTGGGGGCAAAAGTTGCTAAATGCATTACGAGCATTACATGCGTTACGTTTTAGCGATGACTTTGGACAGGATGAGGTTATTGAAGATGCCATTACACGTGCAAAAATCGATAGAAATTCATTTTTAAATTTTCTTCAGGACGAAGAAGAAGATAATTTAGGAAGTTTATTGTAGATATTTATGTTGAAAAATAAAATAACAAAAGAAGAGGTAAATGCTTTACCGGTAGTTATATTTGAAGGAAAAATAACTCTTGTAGATGATTTGTCAAAAGTTCATTCAGCAATTCAGGAACTTCGTAAAAATGCCATAGTTGGAATTGACACCGAAACTAAACCATCATTTACCAGAGGAACTCACCATAAAGTATCGTTAGTCCAGATTTCTTCGCTTGATCACTGTTTTTTGTTTCGTCTTAATTTAATCGATTTTCCAGCCGCTTTGGCTGAGTTTTTGTCGGATAAAGATGTGCTGAAAATTGGACTTTCTTTGCGTGACGATTTAATAGGATTGAATAAGCGACATACTTTTAAGCCTGCTGGTTTTATTGATATTCAGACCATTGCAAAAAATTATGGTATCATGGAATTGAGCCTTCAAAAAATTTATGCCATACTTTTTGGAAGTAAAATATCTAAATCACAGCGTCTTACTAATTGGGAAAATGCTGAGCTCAGCGAGCAACAACTTAGATATGCAGCTACTGATGCATGGGCAAGTTTGCAAATATATCTTCAATTATTGAACGAAAAGAAACTTTCCAAAAAAGAAATAGATGCTTTGGTACAGGAAGGTATTCGACAACAACAAGCAATAAGTCAAAGGCCTGAAATGCCGGAAATTGAAAAACCAAACCAAACTATCAGTTATTAACACCTCATACGACAAATGATAATTATTCAACTCAAACCCAAAAAAGAAGAAAGTTTACAACGATTCCATCCTTGGGTATTTTCAGGTGCTATTCAAAAAATTGAAGGCAATCCAAAAGAAGGAGATTTAGTTGAAGTACTTGATACTAATCGCAATTTTTTGGCTATTGGTCATTATCAAATTGGTAGCATAGCTGTAAGGGTTGTTTCTTTTGAAAAAACAGATGTAAATGAAGCTTTTTGGAATCGGAAAATTGAATTGGCATACAATATGCGCAAATCGTTGGGGTTGGTTGATGCAAAAAAAAATAATACATATAGATTGGTTCATGGCGAGGGTGATTCATTGCCGGGATTGATAGTGGATGTATATGCCGAAACTGCGGTAATGCAAGCTCATTCAGTAGGTATGCATGAGATTCGTGAAGCTTTGGCAAAAGCCATTGTTAAGAATGTGCCGGATGTAAAAAATGTTTATTACAAATCGGAAACGACTTTGCCGTTCAATGCTCCTATAACGCCAGAAGATGGCTATTTAATTGGTAAAGAAACTATTACACTATCTGCAATTGAAAACGAATTAGTATTTCATGTTGATTGGTTGCGTGGACAAAAAACAGGTTTTTTTGTCGATCAGCGTGAGAATAGATCTTTACTGGAACGCTATTCAGCCGGAAAATCGGTGTTAAATATGTTTTGCTACACTGGAGGGTTTTCTGTTTATGCATTACGTGGTGGAGCCGAAATTGTCCATTCAGTAGACAGTTCTTCAAAAGCTATACTTCTGACAGATAAGAATGTGGAGATGAATTTTCCGAATGATTCCCGCCATAAATCGTTTGATGAGGATGCTTTCAAATACCTGAATAATTTACAAAATATTGAACAAAAATACGATGTAATAATTCTTGATCCACCTGCATTTGCAAAACACCGTGAAGCCTTACGTAATGCATTGAAAGGTTATAAACGATTAAATGCCAAAGCCTTTGAACAAATTAAACCCGGAGGAATTGTATTTACATTTTCTTGTTCACAAGTAGTTTCTAAAGAACAGTTTCGACTTGCTGTTTTCAGTGCAGCGGCCGAAAGTAAGCGGAATGTTCGCATTTTACATCAGCTTTCGCAGCCTGCCGATCATCCTATTAATATATATCATCCTGAAGGTGAGTATTTGAAAGGTTTGGTATTATGGGTTGAATAATTAATTGCAAATACAAAAGTGGACAATTGATAAATATTTCAATTATTGAAGCCTTTAATATATACTATATTTGTTAATAATCAGTTAATTTAAAAAATAAAAGGCTGAAACGTTTTTTATTTTCAATACATTCACTATATTTGCAGTCTCAATAACCCAAATAATAACTTTAAAACATAAAACGCCTATTGCTGAGAATTACTTTAAAACCTTAAAAATTAAGAAGTAATGAAAACTCTAAATTTGTTAACCGATGACGAATTGGTGAAACTTTATGAGACAGGCAATAACAAAGCGTTTGAAATTTTACTGTTGCGATACAAATCAAAAGCATATACCTATATATATTTGATAGTACGCAATCGGGAACTCGCCGAAGATATTTTTCAAGACACTTTTATCAAAGCAATTGCAACCATACAGCAAGGTCGATACATCGAATCGGGCAAGTTTTTGGCGTGGATAAATCGAATTGCCCACAATCTTATTATTGATCATTTTCGTCGCGAAAAAAACGAGAATACATTCTCGGCGGATGCTGTTGATTACGACATTGTAAATAATGCAAAACTTTCAGAAAAAAGTTTTGAAGATACAATTTCAAACGAACAAGTATTGGCTGATGTAGTTCATCTCATCGATTTCTTACCGGCATCTCAACAAAAAGTAATTCGTATGCGTTATTTCGAAGACATGAGTTTCAAGGAAATTGCTGAGAAAACTAATGTAAGTATTAATACTGCTCTGGGGCGAATGCGTTATGCTTTACTCAATATGCGACGAATTGCTAATGAAAAAGATGTATATTTAGAAATAAAATAGCAATAATTTAATCAGTTGTAAATTAATAAGATAAAATAATATTTTATCCAAAACTTAATAACAGGTAAATTAATAAATGTTATTTGTTGTTTATATTTACTGAAAATATACTTTTTTGCCAATGCTTGCGTTTTAATTACATAACAATTAAAATATAACAAGTTGCCTATGCAAAAAATTACTACTTCATTAAACAAAACTGATTTATACATTACGAAAAAAAACTTCCCAAAACAAGTAAATTTACAACCCGGAATTGCTACTTTACAAAAGATAATGCAATTTGCTAGTAGCTATAGGGTCGAAAAAATATCAGATAATCAGTTCGTTGAATTGTTTTTAAATTAAAAAGAGAGACTTCCAAACATTGGAAGTCTTTTTTTATTATATTTGCAAATCAATATCCACCTTTTCACAATATAAATATGACTAGAATTATATCTCCTTCCTTGCTTTCTGCCAATTTTGGGAATCTACAAGCCGATTGCGAAATGATAAATGCCAGTAATGCCGAATGGTTACATATCGACGTGATGGATGGCGTTTTTGTTCCCAATATTTCCTTTGGCTTTCCGGTAATTGAAGCTGTGAAAAAGCATTGCACCAAACCCCTTGATGTTCATTTGATGATTGTTCATCCCGAAAAATATGTATCCCGTTTTGCAAAAGCAGGTGCCGATATTTTGACTTTTCATTACGAAACAGTTGAAAATCCGGATGAAGTAATAGCAATGATTAAAGCTGAAGGAATAAAAGTTGGTATAACCATAAATCCTGATGTACCTGTATCTGTGTTGGAACCTTTTGTCGATAAAGTTGATTTAGTGCTACTTATGACGGTTTTTGCGGGATATGGTGGACAAATGTTTATCGAGGAGAGTTACCAAAGAATTGCAGAATTGAAAGAGATTATTGAACGTAAAAATGCTCATTGTGTAATTGAAGTTGATGGCGGAGTTAATGTTGAGAATGCCAAAAAGCTTTTTGATTGTGGCGTTAATGTTCTGGTTGCCGGTAGTGCCGTTTTTAATACCGACAATCCGATTGAAACAATAAAAAGCATGTTAAAAGACTAGTAAATATGGCATTAGGCTGGAATGAATATAAGCAAAGTGTTATAACATTCTCTTAAGAAAAAACCATTTCATTCTAAGATTTATAACTATTCATAATCTAACCTAATGGACTTTTTGCAACGAACTCCTTTTTTTCGATTGCTGCTGCCATTCATAATTGGAATTCTTTTCTTCCAATATGTTGAGTTGTTTCAATGGAGTTTGTATGTAATTTTGTCATTGTCGCTTTTACTATTATTGTTGTCGGTTCTGATTCGAGTTCCAAAACGGCAATTTCAATTCCGTTGGCTTTTTGGCTGTGGAATTTTTTTATTTATGTTCGTGCTTTCTTATTTCTTGAGTGGACAAAGAGATAAGGAATTTGTATTTGACCATTTAAATCAAAAAGGGATTTATAGAGTTGAACTTGTAGCTGCACCAATTGAAAAGGCCAAGTCGTATCAATGTAAAGTTGATGTTATTCAATATCACGACTCAAATAATTGGAAACCAGCAAAGGGGAAAGCTATTTTATATTTTCAAAAAGACTCTGCTGCTTCTAAATTATTGTTTGGCGACAGATTAATGATTGAAGCAGAATTTGAAGCACCCGAAAAGGTTCAAAATCCGGATGGATTTAATTATGCGGCTTACTTAAAACGCCAGGGAGTGGGAGCCACGTGCTACATTTCATCCTCAAGTTGGCAAATTACTGACCGAAACAACAGCTTTTCAATTCAACGTGAAGCCGATAAATGTAGAAATTACTTATTGAGCATTTATCGTAAATTTAAAATTCAGGGAGATGAATTTGCAGTACTCGCAGCATTAACTTTAGGTTATACAGATGATTTACAGCCCGATTTGCGTGCAAGTTACAGTGCCACCGGGGCAATGCATATTCTTTCGGTAAGTGGTATGCATGTTGGAGTGGTATATGTTGTAATGGCATTTTTATTGTCATTTTTGAATAAAAACCAACGACAAAAAGTACTGAAAACCATTTTTATAACCCTCTTTTTGTGGGGTTATGCATTTATAACAGGTTTGTCACCAGCGGTTATCAGAGCTACATTAATGTTTAGTTTTGTAGCTTTAGCTACTTGTTTTGAACGTAAATCGCAGATATACAATACTATATTTATGTCTGTTTTGGGTATGTTGCTTTACAATCCAAATTTCTTGTACGATGTGGGATTTCAATTAAGCTATTCGGCAGTTCTGAGTATTATTTTCTTTCAGCCAATTGTCACTAAGTTGTACACGCCAAATAACAAAATTTCACGATTAACATGGGAACTATTTTCCGTGTCAATTGCAGCTCAATTGGGCACAACACCATTTACACTCTACTATTTCCAACAATTTCCAAATTATTTTTTACTCACTAATTTGGTCGCTATTCCGCTATCAACTGTGGTTATTTATCTGGCAATGGGACTGTTGATGGTCTCATTTATTCCATATTTATCACTGGCAGTGGCTTTTTTACTCAAATGGTCGCTTTGGTTATTGAATTTTCTTATTGTCTGGATTCAGCATTTACCATATTCTCTGTCGCATATTTCTATAGATCTTCATCAAATGATTGTATTAATTATTGCAATAATTTGTATTTCAACCTATCTTTTCACTCGTAAATTTGCACCTTTGGTTATCGGTTTATTTGCATTTTTGTTAGTCTGTCTGTTTAATTTGCAAGTAAATTACCAAACAATGACAACAAAACGAATGATTGTTTTTGCCGGGATGAAAAATACGCATGTCAATTTTATCGACAGAAACAGAAACTATGTGTTTAGTACTGATTCTATTGAAATTGAAAAGATTGCAAAGTCATTTTGGCAGAATAAGAAACTTGACAAACCAAAATACTTAGAAAAATGCAATTGGTACTCGAATGGATTTGCATATTTTGAAGGTGCAAGAATTTATATTTTGAACAAAGAATTTGCAAAAATGCAAACCACTTCCGATGCTTTGGAACTGGATTATCTGATTATTGGTGATGGAATTAAACCGAAAATTGAGCAAGTTTTGAAGAGTTTTCATCCTCGAAAAATAATTGTAGATAAAACAATATCGAAATGGTACTCCCAAAGTATCAAAGATGCATGTAGAAGCCACAATATTGCATATTATTCTGTGGCCGAAAAAGGTGCTTACATGTTAAACTTTAAGGATTAATTTATTCTAAATTTGTAATCTCACCAAATCATTTTTTTTTGCTACTTTTGCAGTCAAAATAAAATAGTCAAAATGATTTCAAAAATAATTGCTGAAGACCTAATTACCAAGGTTAAGAAAGCCATCGACAGTGTGGAAAAAATTGTCATTGTGGCTCATGTTGGACCAGATGGAGACGCTATGGGCTCTACGTTAGCTTTATGGCATTATTTGATGACTATTGAAAAAGAGCCGATTGTAATAGTTCCAACTGCTTTTCCAAATTTTTTATCGTGGATGCCGGGGGCCGAATGTGTATTGGTTTATGAAGAAAATAAAGAAAAGTCGGATGAAATATTTGCTTCGGCAGAATTGATTTTTGCTCTCGACTTTAATACTGAAAGCAGAATGGCAAAAATGGCCGATGCTGTTATTTCGTCACCTGCACTCAAAGTCTTGGTTGATCACCATTTACATCCTGCAGATTTTGCAAAAATAACTATCTCATATCCTGAAATTACATCAACCAGTGAGTTGATTTTTAGGTTGATTTGTAGAATGGGCGATTTTTCAAAAATAAATTTGGCTTGTGCCGAATGTATTTATACAGGAATGATGACCGATACCGGTGGCTTTACATATAATTCTAATAGTCAGGAAATCTACATCATTATTGCCGAATTAATAAAAATTGGCGTTGATAAAGATGATATTTATCGAAAAGTTTTCAATACATATTCAGCTGATCGTCTTCGATTAATGGGTTTTTGTTTATTTCAAAAAATGAAAATCTATCCCGAATATCACACTGCTATCATTACTATTTCCGGAAAAGAATTATATCAATTTAATTATACAAACGGTGATGCTGAGGGATTTGTAAATATACCACTGTCTATTCACGGCGTTGAATTCTCAGTTTTTATGCGTGAAGATACCGATAAAATTAAAATTTCATTACGATCGCAAGGTACATTTCCGGCAAACAAAGTGGCTGCCGATTTGTTTAATGGTGGCGGACATTTGAATGCTGCGGGTGG
>JBMOHG010000067.1:0-11706 GCA_049317965.1 Paludibacter sp. | reverse complement strand
AATATATTTATTACTGTATAGTTCTTTTAATTTTTCGTTCCTTTCTGTATCACTCTCAATAATAACAACTTCCAATCCTTTTTTAAGAAGTTCTTCCAACACATGTTTTCCAGTTTTCCCATAACCACATACAATGTAATGGTTATTCATAGCATTTAAAACTTTGTCCATTTTTCTTTGTTTTAATAATTTTGACAATTCACCTTCGACAAAAAAAGCAGATATTTTACCAATTGCATATAATCCGACTGTAAACCCTGCGAGAATTATACATATTGTAAAAATCTTTCCAACATCGGTAACCGGAACTACGTCGCCATAACCAATTGTTGCAAATGTAATTACCAACATATAAAGTGATTGAAGCGGAGAAAAGCCTTCAATCATAATTAAACCCAGAAAACCAATAAGCAATATAGAGAAAATGGCCATCACTGGAACCAATAATTCCCTAAATATCAATGTTCTTAGTCTTGTTCTAAATTTCATTTATTTATTCAATTTTTGTAAATCAATTTACAAAGATATATTTTTTTCTCAACATTCAGCTAATCGCATAAAGCATACAAATCGCCCCGCGGATTGACCAATAATACCGGCACTGAAGATTTTCGAATGATATGATATTCTTTTGGTCCAAAAAGGATGTCGTCCAACCCATAATCTCGCGAAGCAGAAATAATAATTATGCCTCCTCCTTCACTTTCAGCTACTTGAATTGATTCAGCTTCAACTTTAAAACTATCTTTAGTGGCTTTTTCAAGCGTATATTTGAAATCAAACTTATCAAATAATTCTATCATTTTTTCAGCATTCTTAGCAGCTTTTGAACCATAATCATTTGCCAACAACATTTTTACTTCAGAACCACAAAACCGCCCAAAAGCAGAAGCAAATTGCGCTTTTTCCAACTCTTCTTCAAGAAATCCAATTGGAAGAATCACTTTTTTCAAATCTAATGACCCAAACGAATCTTTATAAAATAAATATGGAATTCGTAAATCACGGCATTCATTCAATTGTTTACGAATCAATTTATTATCAGATATCTGAATGAACAGAAATGAAACTTCATTTGCTTCACAAACCTCAGCTAGCGATTTTGAATTATCTATTATAAAAACTTGATAATTGAATATCTTGCAATCATTCAACAACTTTTTCAATTCATTTTCATCCTCGGCCACTATCAATACAGCAAACGACTTTCCAAGTTGTCCGGCAAGCCTGGCAGCACTTTGAAGTAGTGTTTTGGATGTTGAGAATTGTTGAATTTGAACGAGAATCATAAGCCTCATTGATCACCTGATATGGGACCTTTGTTAGTTTTTTTAGTATTAATATAGCCTCTTTGTTTCCCCGCAATTTATCCCGCCAACAGCGGGAGGGGGTTAGGGGGCTTATTCTTGAAAGTAAACCCTTTTTACACGTCTTGAAACACTTGTAAGCACCTCGTAAGGAATAGTTTTCAGCCATCCTGCAACTTCAGAAATGGTAAGATTATCGCCAAAAATTTCAACCTGATCGCCTTCTTTGGCATCAATGTTTGTTACATCAATCATTATCAAATCCATACATACATTTCCAATCACTTTTGCACGCTGTCCATTGATAAGCACCTCTCCCACTCCATTTCCAAGTTTACGATCAAAACCATCGGCATATCCAATTGGAATAATTGCAATACGTTTATCAGTTGCCACAATACCTTTACGACTATAACCAACTGTTTCGCCGGCTTTCACATTTTTTATTTGCAAAATGATGGTTTTTAAAGCACAAACCTGTTTCAAATTTGCGTCTGGTAATGAACTTATTCCGTAGTGTCCAATGCCCAATCTGACCATATCGAACTGAAATTCGGGGAAACGCTCAATGCCAGCAGAATTAAGAATATGACGCATAATATAATGGGTGAATGTAGCCGAAAACTGGTCGGCACATGCAGTAAATGCAAGTATTTGTTGCCGGGTAAAACCATCAAATTTAGCATCGTCCGAACCCGACAAATGTGAAAATACTGAACGAACCTTTACTTGTGTTTGGCCTTTCAACCGTGTAAGAAGTTGCTCCATGTCCTGTGGTTCAAAACCCAATCGATGCATTCCGCTATCAATTTTAATATGAATAGGATAATCAGTAATACCTAATTTTTCGGTTGCTGCAATAAAAGCATCTAACAAGCGAAAACTGTAAATCTCAGGCTCTAGTTTATTATCGAAAATCATCCCAAAACTGCCTTTCTCAGGGTTCATTACTACAATTGGAATTCGAATTCCTTCTTTTCGCAGTTCAGCTCCTTCATCAGCTACGGCCACAGCCAGATAATCAGTGCGATGGTGCTGAAGTGTACGGGCTACTTCCACCGAACCACTTCCATAAGCAAAAGCTTTGACCATGCACATCATTTTGGTTTCGGGTCGAAGTTTTGAACGGAAATAATTTAAATTATCTACTAACGCATTTAGATTTACCTCTAAAATGGTTTCATGTGTAACTAATTCCAACTTCTCAGAAATATCTTCGAAATGATAAGCGCGCGAACCTTTCAGTAGAATTATTTCATTTTTTAATTCACGTAAAATGGACGATTTAAGAAAATCTTCGGTATGTTCAAAAAACGTTTTATCAATAGATTCAAACTGTTCGGCATGTTTCGAAATTTCTGTACCAATTCCAATAATATGCTGAATGTTTTTACTTTTCACTAAACCAGAAACAGTTTTGTATAGCTCATCTGATTTCAAACCACTTTGAAGAATATCTGATAGTATCAGCGTTTTCGAAAGATTTTTTGCAGTGGCCTGTTGATTCAGAAAATCCAGTGCTATGCTCAATGAATTCAAATCTGAATTGTAACTATCATTGATAATCAGACAATCACGCACACCATCTTTCACTTCCATGCGCATTGCAACCGATTCGAGTAATAAAATTCGCTGAGCAATTTCATCAGATTTTAATCCTAAATGCAACATTAAAACTACACAATGTAAAGCATTTTCGATAGAAGCTTCGTCGTTATAAGGTATTTCAATTGTTGATTCAGTGCCTGAAAATTTATATGTTACTGATGTATTTGAAGCGTTTTTAATTGTTTTTAAAATTTGAACAATTGCTTTATCAGACTTTCCCCACGACAATAATTTTCCTTTGAAACCAGATTGAGCAATAGAAATTTCGACCAATTTATTATCAGAACAATAAATTAATGTTGCTGAGTTTTTAAAAAGCAACAATTTTTCTTCGCACTTTTGTTTCAATCCCTGAAAGTTTTCTTGATGCGCTTCACCCAAATTTGTAAAAATGCCAATAGTTGGTTTTATAATGGGTTGTAAATGTTCCATTTCATTCATTTCGGAAATACCGGCTTCGAATATACCAAGTTCGGTATTTTTATTCAAAGCCCAAACCGAAAGAGGAACTCCAATCTGAGAATTATAGCTTCGAGGTGACCGTGTAATGTTATAATCGGTATGCAAAAGTTGATATAGCCATTCTTTAATAACCGTTTTTCCATTACTTCCGGTTATACCAATAATAGGAATCTGAAATGAATCACGATGCTTTGCTGCTAAAGATTGTAGCGCTTTTAATGTATCAGCAACCGGTAAAAAAACTGCATCGGTCAAAGCTTCAAATTCTGGAAGCATTTCACTCACCACAAAATACCGTAAATTTTGTTGATAAAGCTCAGTAATATATTTGTGACCGTCATTTCGATGAGTGCGAATGGCAAAAAACAAACTTTCGGCAGGGAATGAAAGTGAACGACTATCGGTTAATAACCAGTCAATCTCCACATTAGGAATATTATTACTATCGGCTCCAATTATTTGAGCAATCTTGTAAAGTTTCATAGAAATATTTTATTTCGCTTTATTATACGGCAATGACAACCAAAGTTCTTCTGGTTCGCCAATTCTTTTTTCAAAAACATGTATAGAATCGTTAACTGTATAAATTGAATAACCACCCACTGTGTTTTTTGCCCGTAATGTTGAGCGGTTCACAATTCCCGGAATTCCATCGTAGTTTAAACATACATTGCGATGATAATGACCATTTACTACTGCAACAACATTATATTTTTTTAAAATATCTGTCATGTCATTCCAATTGTCAACATCACCGGTTTGAAGAGGATAATGAGTTACAACAAAAATTGGAGTTTTTTTTCCAGCTTTTTTTAATTGAACACTCATCCATTTTAAATCATCTGGTTGAATACTGGCATTTCCCGTTTTATTGAGTGGTACAGTTGTAAAACCTTTAAATTGAATTCTTTTGTGGGTAAATGAGAACTTATTGTCTCCGAAAATTTGATTAAAATCTGTAGTTCCATTCTTTATATTCCAACGAAAATCATGATTGCCCGGCACAATATAAAAGGGTTTTTTCAATGTTTGAAGTATCTTTTTCGCATCTTTAAGCGAGTTGGTATCACCATTTTGAGTAATATCCCCTCCCACCAAAATGAATTCAATATCTTTATTTTCATTCACTTCTTTCACTGCTAAAAGTAAATCATCACTTGGAACCTGATTTGACGTGTTAATATGCAAATCGGTAAAAAAAGCAAATCGAAAAGGTTCAGTTGCTAAAACAACATACTGAAATTGCAAGAATATAATTAAAAAAAATACTAAGCTTTTTTTCATTTCAACGATATTATTTTTCACAAATGATGAATTTGGATTTTTGATGTGCAAAGATACAACAGCAAATACATTTTTTTTCCATTTATGCCCAAAACTTTTACTTACCAACTTTAAACTAATGAAAAAGGAGCAAATCACAACTGACTTACCCAGACTAACCGGATATTTAATAGATTAGATGTTCAAAAGATGAGCGTTGAACGTAGGCGGGAACCAACGGTCAGCGTAGCTAATTATTTATAATCCCACCTTTTGTATTCTTCGGATTTGTAATCCAACTCCATTGGTCGTAGTGTAACTTGTTGGTCTTATTGTTCTTTCGCTTCGTCTGGTGGGAAGGAAAGCTCATCGATAAATCGGCATGTAGCATCTGCCTTCCATTTTAAAGTAAAATCGGCTGAATTTCAGAAATGAAGTTCAGTCTAAATTATTAAATACCATCTTCAAAACGATATTTTTTCAAAAGATATTTACTGAAAACTTTGTTTCGTGATAACTTTTAAGTTACCTTTGTGCCGTGAACCAAGAGCGAAAAATAATATTTCACGAACATTACTTTCAGGAGTTTTACTTGGAAATGAATGACAGCGTGAAAGAAAAAATTGGTTATGTGTTTCGAGTTATAAAAACGGTTGAAAAAATTCCTGAAAAGTTTTTGAAACACATCGAAGGAACCGAAGGACTCTACGAAATAAGAATTGAGGTAGGAAGCAATATTTATCGGGTATTTTGTTGTTTCGATAAAGGAAACCTTGTTGTATTATTCAATGCTTTTCAAAAGAAAACGCAAAAAACACCAAAATCGGAAATTGAATTTGCACAAAAACTTAAATTAGAGTATTTTACACTAAAAAACGACGAAAATGAAAAATCAAGAAGCAATAAGAAACGCTAAAAGTTTTGATGAGATATTAGACTTGCAATATGGAAAAATAGGAACTAAAAACAGAGATGAGTTTGAAGAAAAAGCGCAGTATTTTGTTATAAGCGAAACACTTAAAGACGCCCGTCGTGAAGCACATTTAACTCAGGAACAGCTTGCAAATAAAGTTGGAACTAAAAAAAGTTACATCTCACGTCTCGAAAATGGCAAATGTGACATCCAACTTTCAACACTCTATAGAATTTTTGAGGATGGTCTTGGTAAGCATATTAGTTTGCTTATTGGATAATGAATTCTATGTTCGGAATATCATCCTCATAACTTCGTACTAAAAGCAAGATTCCATACTTGTCTGTTAATTAAATAATCGGCTGAATTTCATTTCTGGAATTCAGCCGATTTTATTATATTATTGTGAACAATAAGAATTATACCCTTTTTAACTCAGTTCATACTATCAAACATCAATTGATGTAACTTCTACCATTAAATCATCTTTCATAACCGACTGCCCCTGAACAACATGAATTTTACGTATAACACCATTACATGTGGCAGTAATTTCATTTTGCATTTTCATGGCTTCCAAACTCAAAACAGGTTCTCCTTCATTTACCAAATCTCCTTCAGCCAAAAATATATCAACAATTTTACCGGGCATAGGAGAAGTAATATTATTTTCATCTATCGACTTATCATCTTTGCCTATCATTCCACGTCGAATATACGAAAACAGCGATTCCAAACTGTACTTATATTCTACTCCATTCACCTTAATTACAGCTTTGTTTTGATCGTGAGAAACCAACTCGCAATGAAAACGTTTTCCTTTCCAATCGAAAGCATAGTGAAAATCCTCTTGTTCCACAAAATCAATATCCTGTTCCAGCCCATTAATAACGGGTTTCGATTCTTTCGGAATATAAATCTTGTAACGCTTTCCATTCTCACGCAATGCAATAAACAATCGCGAAGCATCGCGTTTATAAATATATGAAGTTCCCATATAAGAAATTTACAATTTTTTAAATATACAATTTACAATTTTTTAGTCCCCCTTTAGGGGGTTCGGGGGCAACTCTTAATAATTCAACCGTTTATTTAATACCCAAACGTTTAATGAATCGTTTTTATATGTTGGTAAATCGGATGAAAGTTGTAGATATTCTGATGCATACATTATAGTTGCAGCCAATGCACCAATCATTTCATCTTCTTCGTTTTCAAGCATTTCGGGTGTGAAAATTTGATCAACCCATCGAGTTGTATATGTAGCATCAACAAATTCAGGGTGTTGTAACACTGTTCTGGCAAATGGAACAGTAGTTTTCAAACCTATTAAACTAAATTCGTACAAAGCATCCAATGTTTTTTCGATAACATCTTTACGATCTGTGCCATGAACAATTATTTTAGCAATCATCGAATCGAAATAAGGTGTTACTACAGATCCACTTTGCACACCACTTTCTATACGAATATTGTTTCCGTGTGGAAAATGAACCTTGTCAATAAAACCGGTTTGCGGACTGAAACGATTTTGTGGATCTTCGGTATTTACTCTACATTCGATAGCCCAACCATTTAATTTGATATCTTCTTGTTTAAGCGTAAGTACCTCGCCCAAAGCTATTTTAATTTGCCAGTCAACCAGATCAACACCCGAAACCATCTCGGTTACAGGATGTTCTACCTGAATACGTGTATTCATTTCCATAAAATAGAAAGAACCATCTTCGTCGAGTATATATTCAATTGTACCGGCAGAGAAATAACCAATTTTTTTAGAAAACTTAACCGCCATTTCACCCATTTCTTTTCTCATTTCGGGCGAAAGACTTGCCGAAGGAGCTTCTTCAAGTAATTTCTGATGTTTGCGTTGTAACGAACATTCACGTTCTCCCAAATGGATTACATTTCCATGTTTATCTCCCAAAATCTGAAATTCTATATGCTTAGGATTTTGGAGGTATTTTTCCACAAACAAATCCCCATTACCAAATGCTGCTAACGCTTCATCGTAGGCCGATTTGAAATGACGTTCAATAGTTTCGGGTTTTTCAACTATACGCATTCCACGACCACCACCACCTGCCGAAGCTTTCAACAAAATAGGATATCCAATTTTTTCAGCAAAGGCTTTTGCAGCCTCAGCATCATTTACTGCCCCATCGCTTCCTGGCACCAAAGGCAAACCAGCTTCAATTGCCATGCTTTTAGCAACGGTTTTGAGACCCATATCGCGAATAAGTTCTGACGAAGGTCCAATAAAATTGATGCCATTTTCAATACAAAGTGCCGCAAAGTCAGGATTTTCTGACAAAAAACCATATCCCGGATGAATCAAATCAATATTATGTTCAACAGCCAGGCTTACAATTCGCTCTGCATCCAAAAATATTGCTTTTTCAGCACTGGCATCTTTTGCCTGAATTATTTCGTCGGCATACTTCAAATAAAGTGCATCAGGTTCTTTATCACTTTGAAAAACCACTGCCACTATACCCAGTTTATGAGCAGAACGAATAATGCGAATTGCAATTTCACTTCTGTTGGCGATTAAAAGTCTTTTCTTCATTTATGTTTGGTTGATTGAAAATTGGTTAGTTGGTTGATTGGTTAGTTGGTTAATTGGTTGATCGGTTAATTGGTTAGTCGGTTGATTGGTTAGTTGGTTAGTTGGTGGATTGGTTAATTATGTGGAAACATTAAACTTATTAAACTAATTATCTAATTAACTAATTAACTAATTACTAATTACTAATTACTAATTACTAATTACTAATTACTAATCAACCAATCAACTAAATTACAATGGTATACTTCCGTGTTTACGAGCGGGTTTATGATATTGTTTATTTGATAAAATTTCGAATGAGGTAATCAATATTTCACGTGTTTTTGATGGACTAATTACTTCGTCTATCAATCCTAATTCTTCGGCTTTATATGGATTAGCAATTTCTTCCTTATATTTATCAATAAGTATTTTTTCAAGTTCAGCTTTATTTTCAGCCTTTGCCAATTCGTGTTTATTTACAATTTTAATAGCTCCTGCAGGTCCCATTACAGCAATTTCGGCTGTTGGCCATGCAAAATTAAAATCACCACCGGTATTTTTACTGCTCATTACAATGTATGCACCACCATAGGCTTTACGTGTAATAATTGTAATTTTCGGAACAGTAGCTTCGCAAAAAGCATACAACAATTTAGCGCCATTTCTGATAATTCCATTGTGTTCCTGATCTATTCCGGGTAAAAATCCGGGTACATCTTCCAAAATCAACAATGGTATATTAAATGCATCGCAAAAACGTACAAACCGTGAACCTTTTACACTGGCATTAATATCTAATGTTCCGGCCATCACCTTGGGTTGGTTGGCAACTATTCCTATCGATTTTCCATTTAAACGTGCAAAACCAATCAAAATATTTTGAGCAAATTTTTCATGTACTTCAAAAAATGAATCTTTATCAACAATAATGTTGATAATTTCTTTCATGTCATAAGGTCGGTTTGGATCGTCCGGAATAATTCTATCTAAAAATTCCTGTCGTGATTTATATGAACTTACCAAATTTGAAACAGGTAATGATTCGTAATTATTTGACGGAATAAATGATAAAAGCTTACGAATTAGCATAATAGTATGCTCTTCGTCGTCCGAAACAAAATGTGCAACACCACTTTTGCTGGCATGAACATTTCCACCTCCTAAACCTTCCATATCTATATCTTCGTTCAAAACCTCCTTTACAACATCAGGGCCGGTTACAAACATATATGAAGTTTGGTTGGTCATAAAAATAAAATCGGTAAGAGCTGGCGAATAAACTGCACCACCGGCAGCAGGCCCTAAAATGGCACTTATTTGGGGTATTATACCTGACGAACGTACGTTATTGCGAAAAATAGTGGCATAAGCCGACAAACTTTTTACTCCTTCCTGAATACGCGCACCACCCGAATCCATTAAACCTACAATAGGTGCTCCAAGTTTCAAGGCCATTTCCTGTACTTTGGCAATTTTCATTCCATGGGCATATCCCAAAGAACCTCCAAGTACCGTAAAGTCCTGTGCATAAGCAAAAACGCTTCGTCCCTGAACCAATCCACGACCAACTACAACCCCATCACCAAAATTTGATTGTTTACTGCTCATTGGTGTTTGAGAAGGCGATACAAACGCGTCAAACTCGAAAAAAGTGCCTTCGTCAAAAAGTATATTTATCCGTTCACGAGCTGTAAGTTTACCTTTCAAATGCTGTCTCTGAGCAGCATTGTCCTCCATTTCTTGCAACGCTTTTAACCGTTGTTCAAATACATCGTTTTTGTTCATTTTTTATTCAAATTAATTCGAAAGATAAGGCAAAGATAATATATTTATAAACGAAAAAAGCCATATTTTCGAATAGTAAAAGATTGGCTTAATGTAGTTTTGATGATAAGCAACTAGAAATCAGAATAATTGCAAATCGTTAAATTTCCAAAATTGGAAAGATTACAATCAAAATAATTGCACATAAACTGCAAAAATGAGCAATTCTGAAAAATAAATTGAGGGATAAATTTTTAAAATAACCACAATAATAAGGCTACAACAATTAAAGATGGTAGCATGTTCATAATTCGTAGTTTTTTTATTTCAAGAATATTGATTCCGAGGCCAATTAATAGAATGCCACCCACACTTGTGAGTCCTAAAATAATATCGGGAGTAAAAAAAGAACTAGCATACATAGCCAACAAAGTTATGCCTCCCTGAAAAATAATCAATGGTATGGCTGAAACGATTACTCCAACTCCAAAAGCCGATGCGAGTAGAATTGACGAAAAACCGTCCATTAATGACTTTGTAAACAATAAATCGGACGAACCGCCTGTGCCTTCCTGAATTGCCCCTAAAATTGTCATAGAGCCTATACAATAGAGTAAAAACGCAGTTATCAAACCCTCAGAAAATTTTTCACTGCCGATCCTGAATTTCTTTTTCAAAAACTCGCTTAGTCTTTCAGCACCTGTTTCAAGGTTCCACCATTCACCAAGCAACGAACCAATTGCCAAACTACTCACTACAATTAAAATATGTTCCATAGTGTAAACCATACTTATTCCTATAGCTATGGTAAATAAACCAATTGCCTGAAAATAAATACTTTTCACACGTTCTGGCATATTCTTTTTAAATACCAATCCAATTATTCCGCCAACAATTACAGCTGCTGCATTTACAATCGTACCAATCATTATTTATATAAGTTTATTTGAAATTTTTACACTGAAAATCAAATTAATGACTTACCCATTATGCAAAAATACGGTTTTTTATTGTAATGTACAATTCGGACATTTTATTTTTGATTTTCAATAGATTATGTAATTGTTGATATATTTAAACCTTCGTAAAAAGTAAAAAACGAAGCAGATTTATTACCTAAATACTAAAAACATGAGTACATTTAAAAAACTTTAGTATATTTGCAAAATAAATGACAGTTGATTTTTAATTTTTTTGTACATAAATTCTTTTCATTTTTTGTTAAACAATTAAATCATCACATCATGAAAATTTTAAAGTGGATTGGCTGGTCCTCGGCCGTATTGGGTGCAATCCTAATTTTAGTAGGAGTTTTAAGCCAGGTATTCAAATTTAATCCTTTTGGTATCGATCACAATGTTAGCTATTTACATGCTGCCAACAGTTTACTGTTGTTGGCAATTGCATTATTTATTGCAACAAAAAAATGCTGCGAAAACTGTTGTGATAAAGATAAAAAATAAAGCTTCGATCAATTAGTAATCAAAATGGTTTGATACTAATAGAAAATTAGAAAATGCTCTGAAAAAATAAATTTCAGAGCATTTTTTGTGTTTTTGAATACTATTAGAAACTTTACCCGGAAGGTTATATCATAGATGAAACAACTCACCCGAGATGTCGTATAGTTTATTTCAAAAGTGAAACAGATCATCTGAGATTCCGGGAAGGTTATTTCTATAGGTGAAATAACTCTCCCAAGAAATCGTGTTCAAAACGGAATACAAATCCAAAGAATTCAAAAGTTGGGATTAGAAATAAATCCCAACATTTTGCAAGTAGTTAATGATTATATATCCTTTGTGTCGTGGCATTTAGGTGAAAAGCATCTGCTGAAA
>JBMOHG010000066.1:0-11731 GCA_049317965.1 Paludibacter sp. | reverse complement strand
AAGTTACAATACAAATACGAGTCGATAAACTATGATCAGGCCGCTATACCAAGTAACAGGTTTAATGTTAATACAGGTGCATATCCTCCCAATGCAAAGGTTAGACTTGATTCTTCGTATATTGATGAATTTGGTATTGTGCGTGATACTACAATTATAAGAAAACTTACTGCTCGTAAAGATTTGATTTCTACACGAATAGTAAATGTTTATCCTGATACTATTATGTGGTTGCGCGATTTTCAATTTTCTTATAATGACCCAAAAATGCGTATGTATTTTACGCATCCGGGATTTGCCACTTATCCTGTAGTAGGTGTAACATGGGAACAAGCACAGGCATTTTGTTACTGGAGAACTCAATTCTTCAATAATGCTAATGTTATCGGCGGTCAGGATTACCGTTTACCAACAGAAGCTGAGTGGGAGTTTGCTGCACGCGGTGGTCGCCGTATGGCCTTATATCCATGGGGTGGAAATTATATTCGTGATAATAAAGGCTGCTATTTAGCAAATTTCAAACCTATGCGTGGTAGTTATACTGATGATACTGGTGCGACAACAATGCGTGTAGCTTCATTTGTTCCAAATGATTTTGGCCTTTTTGATATGGCTGGAAATGTAGCAGAATGGACTTCATCGGCTTATAATGTTTCGAGCAGCACATTGATTTCAGATATGAATCCAAGTTTTCAATATAACGCCAAACATGGAGATCCTGATGTTATGAAACGTAAAGTTGTAAAAGGCGGTTCATGGAAGGATATTGCATATTATTTGCAATGTGGTGTAAAAACTTATGAATATCAGAATGAAAGTCGTCCTTATATTGGTTTTCGCTGTGTACGTTCTTACAATGGCGAACTTTAATAATCTATAATTGAAAAACAAACATTAAAATATTATGTCTTCAAAACAAACAAAATTTGATATTTGGTGGAACTCACAAGAGGCCAAACGGCTTTTAGGTGGTGCTTATAGTCTTGGTGCTTCAGTTGTTATTCTTGGTGCAATGTTCAAGATTTTACATCTTGAAGGTGCTGGAGTAATGTTGGGAATTGGTATGTCGGTTGAAGCTTTTTTATTTGCATTAGGGGTATTTGACCAACCGCATAGAGATTATGAATGGGAAAAAATTTATGATTTCGATAAACCCGAAGTAAATAAAATTGAGAATCCTCAAACTTCTGAAACTGTTCAATCGCGAGCAATTGGACTAAATTACACTGAAACAATAAGTGACGAAGATGTAAAAAAGTTATCAGAAGGAATTAAAAATCTGACTGTTACAGCTCAACAATTTGCGGGATTATCTAATGTGGTAGGTGCTACAGATGAGTTTGTTAAAACTATTGATGGTGCATCTCAGGTTACTGGTAAATTTATTAAAAGTCAGGAATCACTTACAGGAGCAACCGGTTTATTGACTTCATCGTATAAAGGCATAAACGACGGAATGGAATTGGTTGAAAAAAATACGAAGCAATATGCATCGAAAGTAGATGATATTAATAGAAAATTATCTTCAATAAATTCAATTTATGAAATTCAACTGAAAAATATTCAAGCACAAACTGAAGGTTTAACTCAACAAACAGAACGTGTTAGATTGGTAAATGATGAATTAAATACAATTTCAGGTGATGTACAGAAAATGAAATCTGCAACATTAGTAACTGCTGAAGAAACTGAAATATTTAAGAAAAATACAATAAAATTGAATAAACAAATTTCAGAGCTAAATCAGGTATATGGAAATATGTTGAATGCTTTGAGTTAATTGTTTAATTAGAATTATAGAAAATTTAAGATTAGAGTTCAATGAGTGGAGCAAAGAATTGTCCAGAAACACCCAGACAAAGAATGATTGGCATGATGTATTTGGTACTAACAGCAATGTTAGCATTAAATGTATCGAGTGAGATTTTGAATGGTTTTACAATGGTGGACAGCAGTTTACATACAACTATTGAATCTTCAGAGGTTAGAAATAAAGCAATGTATTCAGATTTTCAGAATTTATTCGATAAAAATCCTGAAAAGGTTCGTGAATGGTTGGATAAAGCAAACTTAGTAAAGAAAAAATCAAATGAGCTTTATGAATATATCGAAGGATTTAAAGTTGCAATTGTAAAAATTACTGATAAAGAAGATGCCAACGACAGTGCTTATGTAAAACAAATTGAAGCAAAAGATAATTTGGACAAAGCTGGTGAATATGGAATATTGAAAGGTAATGGTAAAATTCTTAAATCGAAAATTGAAGAATATAGAAAATTTTTAGTCGATTTATCTGTTAATAATCCGACAAAACAAAAAATGTACAATTCTGTGTTTGCAACAGAAAATACAAGCGATGGTAAACATTGGGAACAAGCGATGTTTGAAATGATGCCTGTTTCTGCAGTTGTTACTATACTTACAAAATATCAAAGTGATGTCCGTACTTCAGAGGCTGAAATTGTTCAATTCTTGAAAAGTCAAACAGATGCAACTGATTTTCGTGTTAACAAGATAACAGCATTTGTTGTTCCAAATACTCGTTATGTAATTAAAGGTGGAAGATATAGTGCTCAAATTGTATTATCGGCCATTGATTCGACAAAAATACCAGAGTATTACGTAGGAGGTTCTTCCATTCGTAAGGGTCTTTATGAAGTAAGTTGCAATAAAACCGGTCTTTTTAATTATTCTGGTCAAATTAGACTTCCCGGTAATGATGGTGTGATACGAACATATCCTTTTAAAAGTGATTACATTGTGGGTGAACCTTCTGCAACTGTTTCAAATGAAGATTTAAATGTTGTATATCGGGGAATAGATAATAAATTTAGTATTTCTGTACCTGGAGTTGCATCCGAAAATGTTTCAGTTAGAGTAACAGGTGGCACAGCAACAAAGGCTGGTGGCAAATATATAATTCGTGCAAATCAGGATGGTGAAATAAATATAGCAGTTTATGCCAAAATTGATGGTAAAGATTTGCCTATGGGCGGTGGCTCATATCGGGTGAAATATTTACCTGATCCAAAATCTTATTTTCAATATGCGGATGCAAGTGGTATAACACGTCTTTTGCAGGATGGTACTTTATCAAAAAAATTACTTAAGTCGGC
The DNA here is from genome assembly GCA_049317965.1 of Paludibacter sp. Classification (GTDB taxonomy): domain Bacteria; phylum Bacteroidota; class Bacteroidia; order Bacteroidales; family Paludibacteraceae; genus Paludibacter. The sequence goes on along the minus strand of JBMOHG010000066.1, from coordinate 8,615 downwards.
AAATGCTGCATTAATCGCCAGCTATGGACAGGATGAACTAATAAAAGCGAATTTCAACGTTACATCTTTTACTATGCTTACAGTTTTTGGCTCTGTTAATTCAAGTGGATCCAAATTCAATGCTCGGCAGCTGTCGGATATTGAAAAACTGGAAGGTGGTGATTTACTCACTATTAAAAATATAAAAGCAGTAGGTCCTGACGGAAAAACACGTAATTTAGGACTTATTCAGATTCAAATATAAAAGATAAGATATTACGATTATGTTAAGAATTGATTGTATGAAAAAATATTGGCTTGTCTCATTGACAATTTCTTTGTTACTTGTTAGCTCTCTACTCTCAGCTCAAGTAAATCTAGTCCCTTTTTTCGATAGTAAAGGAGCAGTTCGTCTGCAAACCGTAGAAATGGGTGCACTTGCTGATACTATTGCTATTGTTAATCATAGAGCAGATGATGTTGTATGGTCTAGGGTTGTATACCGCGTGATAGATATGCGTGAGAAACAAAATTATCAACTTTATTTTCCATTGCGCCCCAATGAAGAATATAGAAGTTTGTTTCGTGTGATGCTCGATGCAATTTGTAATGGCGTAGACGTATATAAAAAGAATCCACGTGATATCAAACCTTCTTTCTCCGAAAAACTAGAAGGTGAAGAATTATCAAAAGCATTTGCATTTGATAATGATATGGATAATAACCTGATTCAGGTAAATGCAGTAACTCAACAACGTACAATTGGTACTGACCAATATATGAAATACGTTAAGAATCAAATGAAATTTCTAATTCAGGAAATTATTTTCTTTGATAAACATTTGTCTAGAATGTATACCAAGATTATTGCAATAGCACCAATGTATGCACTAAATCCAGATAATGTTGATTCCAAAGAGTCAATGCAATACTTTAGAGGTTCAATATTATGTTGGTTCTCATTTGACGAACTACGTCCGGAATTAGCAAAGCAAAATGTAATTCCAAACGGTAATGAGTCTCAAAGGCTTTCATTTGATGAATTTTTTGCTCAAAAACTATATTCAAGCTATTTACTTGGTGATAGTAATATGTTCAACCGTATGTTATTAGATTATGTAGTTGACCCTGCAAAAATCAAAAAGGAACAAAACAGAATTGAAACAGAGATTATGAATGTAGAACAGGATCTTTGGGAGTATTAAATTAATTTCGAAGGTTTAAAAATTATATATAAAAACAGACGGCATTATGTCGTCTGTTTTTATATTTTGTAATTATAATCGTATTATTCACTAACTTTGCGAATAATTCATGTCTAATTTATTTTCTGCAAACACAAACTAGCAGTAATTCAATAAGTAAGTACACAAATGAGAAATATAATTCTAGCCGATAATCAATATATTACCAATGTAGGTTGGCAATATTTGCTTCAAAATTTATATAATACATCAAAAATTCTGGAGGCGAAACAAAAGATAGATTTAATTCATCTTTTGAATGAAATACCCGATTCTTTGATTATTCTTGATTATACTTTATTTGATTTTTCGAGCGTGAATGAGCTACTCATTTTGCAAGCGCGTTTTGAAACAACAGATTGGATTATTTTTTCAGATGAATTAAGTGAAGATTTTTTGCGCAGTTTGTTATTTAATTCTCAATCATTCAGCGTTATACTCAAAGACTCAACAAAAGAAGAAATAATCTCAGCAATTAAAGAAGCAATATCCGGAAATAGATACATTTGTAATCAAGTCAGTAATTTGTTAATAGATAGTAGCAAAAATCAAGGTATTCAAAATAGAAGAAAAGTTCTTACACTTACTGAAGAAGAAATTTTGAAAGAAATGGCAATCGGAAAAACTACCAAAGAAATTGCAGCCTCAAGATTTGTGAGTGCTCATACAATCATGACTCATCGAAAAAATATTTTTCGTAAAATTGGAGTCAATAATGTTCATGAAGCAACAAAATATGCAATGCGTGCCGGAATCGTTGACTTAGCTGAATATTATATTTAGTGTAAAATTAATTTGAAAATGTGATAATTTGAAAATTTGAAAATGAAATGAATCAATGATTTATGATTATTTAAATACGCCATTATCCTCCTAACATAACATTAGTAATTGGTTGTATAAAACAAAATGAATATAACAATTCTCAATTGTGTAATATTGTTTTATTATTCAGGCAAATATCACTAATTCCGTCAATAATAACATCCAAAAGAAAAACATTTTATGAATATTGCAACTTTATTATCAGGTGGAGTAGATAGCTCTGTTGTAGTTCACTTACTAAAAGAAGCCGGGTATACACCTTCACTTTTCTATATTAAAATAGGTATGGACGATGATGAATTGCTACATTGTACATCAGAGGAGGATATCGAGATGGCTTCATTAATCGCTCGAAAATATGGCTGTAAACTTGATATTATTGATTTACATCAGGATTATTGGGATAATGTGGTGTCATACACTATAGAGAAAGTAAAATTGGGCTTAACTCCAAATCCCGATGTGATGTGTAATAAACTAATCAAATTCGGAATTTTTGAACAACGTGTTGGAAAAGACTTTGATAAGACTGCAACTGGACATTATGCAACAACGACCGAGTTGGATGGCAAAGTTTTTTTATCTACTGCTAAAGATCCAATTAAGGATCAAACTGATTTTTTAGCTCAAATAAATTATTTACAAGTGTCGAAACTAATGTTTCCGATTGGCCATTTAATGAAAAATGAAGTACGGGATATTGCACAATCTGCAGGACTTCCGAGTGCAAAACGGCAAGATAGTCAAGGAATTTGTTTTTTAGGCAAAATTAATTATAATGATTTTATTCGCAGATATTTAGGAGAAAAAGAAGGCCCAATTGTTGAATTTGAAACAGGTAAATTAATAGGAAAACATAAAGGTTACTGGTTTCATACAGTTGGACAACGTAAAGGTTTAGGACTTTCGGGAGGACCTTGGTATGTAATAAAAAAAGATGTAGCTGCAAATATCGTTTTTGTGTCAAAAGGCTTCGAGGTTGAATCACAATATGGATACGAATTTTCTATGAAAGATTTTCATTTTATTACTGAAGATGTATGGGGAAATTCAAATAAAGAAATTGATATTACTTTTAAAATCAGACACACACCCGAATTTACAAAAGGAAAAATATTATGCATCGGAAATGAATATAAGTTAGTTTCAACACAAAAGTTGCAAGGGATTGCCCCTGGTCAATTTGGTGTTATTTACGATGAAAACTCTACAATTTGTATAGGAAGTGGGGAAATTATCTAATCATTTTCTGTCATATTTCAATTAATTCAAGACAAAGTTAAGTTGCCGTAAATAGAAAAAAGTTCGCACACAAACCAATAATAATCTATAAATAGAGTGAATGAAGTATAAATTACTATTATTGCATAACAATTAGTTTTCTGAAATTCAATGGATTAAAAGAAATAATCATTACAAATTAGTATATTTTACAAAAAGCCAAAACTGACCGTTTTTTGGAAAAATGATTGGGCAAAAAGAAAAAAAATGTAGTACCTTTGCCCCCGCTTTTCAGCAATTAAAATTATTCATTTATATGGGCAGTTTATCGCTTTTCTTAGTAGTTCTAATCACAGGACTTGTATTAGTTATCGCCGGTCTTGGCATAGCTCTTTTATTAGCACCAACATCTTTTAATCTTCAAAAGGGAGAACCTTATGAGTGTGGTATTCCTACTCATGGTACTTCGTGGATGCAGTTTAAGGTTGGTTATTATCTCTATGCAATCTTGTATTTAATGTTTGATGTGGAAGCAATTTTCCTTTTCCCCTGGGCAACAGTAGTACGTACTTTAGGATATCAGGGATTGTATAGTATTGTGTTTTTCATAGTGATTCTAGGTTTAGGTCTTGCCTATGCATGGAAGAAAGGAGTATTGAAATGGATATAAAAAATAATATAAAAGGAATTCCAACTGAGGATTTCAACGATAACGAATACCTTGAAAACTACTTGAAAGAGCTGGAAGCCAATGGTGTGAATGTAGTTCTTAGCAAAATTGATGAACTGATAAATTGGGGACGTTCAAACTCAATTTGGCCATTGATATATGCTACTAGTTGTTGTGGAATTGAGTTTATGGCTACAGCAGCTGCTCACCACGATATATCACGCTTTGGAATGGAAGTAACACGTAACAGCCCACGACAAGCAGATCTAATGATAGTAGCAGGAACCATGGTTCACAAAATGGCTCCACTTATCAGACGTGTATATGACCAAATGGCTGAACCTAAATATGTTGTTGCAATGGGTGCATGTGCAATATCGGGTGGACCATTTGTAAATTCGTATCACGTAGTGAATGGCGTTGACATGATTATTCCTGTTGACGTATATATTCCTGGTTGTCCTCCACGTCCAGAGTCATTATTTTACGGTTTGATGCAATTACAACGTAAAATTAAAGTGGAAAAGTTTTTAGGTAACAAACAACGATAATATCATTTACAATTTAATCATTTACAATTTACGATTGCAGAAACTAAGCAACAAAATAGTAAGTGAAAGCTAAAAGCTGGAATGGAAAATATAAAGAAATTAATACTAAGTACTGTAAAAGAAGCCGTAATTGAGGATAAAAAAATCCTGACGGTAACAGTAGAACCTAACGAATTGCATCTTTTGGCAAAAACATTGCGCGACAATAAAGCTTTGCCATTTGACTTTTTAGTAAAATTAATTGGAATGGATTGGGGTGAGAAATTAGGTGTAATTTACCTGCTTTCTTCTTCAACTGACCTTTCGAAAGAAATTGTTTTAAAAACAGGTACTTCCGACAGAGAAAATCCTCTTTTATATTCCGTTACCGATTTATTTGAAACCGCTCATTTTAATGAACGTGAAGTCTTTGCACTGTTGGGAATTCGTTTTATCAACAATCCTGATATGCGCAAGTTCTTTTTGAACGGTGATTGGGTTGGTTTTCCATTGCGTAAAGATTATGATGCAAATCCTGAATTGAATCCACTTTCTTTGGAAAGTAAAGAAATTGAAGATATTGCACCTCGCATTATGGAAACTGCTAACGGTTTGGTTGAAGAAACCGTAAATGTTTTTGAAAGTGACGATTATATTATCAATATTGGACCACAACACCCGTCTACTCATGGTGTAATGCATTTCCGTACTGCTTTAGATGGTGAAATTGTGAAGAAAATTGATGTTCACAGTGGATATATTCACCGTGGAATTGAAAAACTAAGCGAAAATCTTACTTACCCACAAATACTTCATTTTACTGATCGTTTAGATTATCTATCTGCTAACATTAATCGTCATGCTTTGTGTATGTGTGTTGAAAAAGCAGCTGAAATTGAAGTTCCCGAACGTGCACAATATATACGTACTATAATGGATGAGTTGAATCGAATTGATTCACACTTATTGGCTTGGGCTTGTCAAACAAATGATTTAGGCGCAACAACTGCTTTCATTTATGGAATGCGTGAACGCGAAATTATTCTGCATATTTTTGAAAAAACCTGTGGCGGACGATTAATTATCAATCAAAATGTGATTGGTGGTGTAATGTTCGATATTTACGCTGATTTCCAAAAAGATGTGAAGTCATTTATTCCGTATATGCGCGAAAAACTGGTTGAATATGACCGTTTCTTCTCTCACAATGTAATTGCGTTGGGACGTATGATTGGTATTGGTAATTTATCAAAAGAAGACGCTATTTCTTATGCAGTAACCGGTCCTGCCGGTCGTGGTTCAGGTTGGTCGTGTGATATACGTAAACATCAACCTTACTCACTTTACGATAAAGTTCAATTTAAGGAAGTTATACGTACAGAAGGTGATTCGTATGCACGTTATTTGAACCGCTTAGATGAGATTGAAGAGTCATTACATATTATAGAACAACTTATTGATAATATTCCTGAAGGTGAAGTATTGGCTAAAACCAAAGCCATCATAAAACTTCCGGAAGGTGAATACTTCCAACGTATTGAAGCTTGTAGAGGGGAATTTGGAGTATATATCGAAAGCCGTGGTGAAAAAACACCTTATCGCATGAAGTTCCGTTCTCCATCAATGGCGTTGGTATCAGCTATGCCTTTGATTTGTAAGAATGAAAAAATCTCTGACTTTATTGGTATTGGTGGTTCAATGGACTATGTAATTCCTGATATTGACAGATAGGTAGCCCCTAAATCCCCTAAAGGGGACTTAAAGACCAAGTTATTATATAAACTTAGACATTAGATAAAAAAATATGTTGCAACCATTAGAATTTACAAACCTGCTCAGCTGGTTAGACACGACACTTAGAGATAGTATGCCTGTATTTTGGGTATTACTCATTGAATTTGTCCTAGTAGCAGTAGCTATGTTGGCTGCTTATGCCATATTAGCAATTATACTAATTTATGTAGAACGTAAAATTACAGCTTTTTTTCAGGCTCGTTTTGGACCGAACCGCGTTGGTAAATATGGTATTTTACAAAGTATTGCCGATGTAATTAAAATTTTACTCAAGGAAATTATTCGCATTAATAATGTTGATAGATTTTTATTCTTTGCAGCACCATTCTTTATGATTGTGGCTTCTATGTTGACTTTCGGTGCTATTCCATTTGGCAAAATGTTACATGCTATCGATTTCAATATCGGTGTACTTTATGTAACTGCAGTCTCTTCTTTAGGAATTATTGGTGTGCTTTTGGCAGGATGGTCGAGTAACAACAAATACTCGATGATTGGTGCTATGCGAAGTGGAGCTCAATTTGTAAGTTACGAATTATCAGCTGGTTTTGCATTAATGACAATCGTGGTTTTAACCGGAACAATGTCATTTTCGGAAATGATAGCAAAACAAGAGTTTTGCTGGAATATATTTAATGGTCATATTTCATCATTGGTGGCATTTGTTATTTACTTGATTTCAGGTCATGCTGAAACAAATCGTGGCCCATTCGACTTACCTGAAGCAGAATCTGAATTAACAGCTGGTTATCACACTGAATATTCAGGTTTGCAATTTGGATTTTTCTATTTAGCTGAGTACTTAAATATGTTTATCATTGCAGCTATTGCCACTACAGTTTTCTTAGGTGGTTGGATGCCAATACAAATTCATGGTTTAGATGGTTTTAATCAGGTAATGTGGTATATTCCTTCTTATGCATGGTTCTTTGGAAAAACAGCTGTATTGATATTTTTAAGTTTGTGGGTTCGTTGGTCATTCCCTCGTTTACGTATCGACCAATTATTGAATCTTGAGTGGAAATACTTATTACCAATCAACTTAGTGAATATTGTAGTAATGGTAATTCTTGTCTTGACAGGATTGACATTAACTGATTTGTTTCCAAGTTTTTTCTAAAAACCCCTAACCCCTAAAGGGGAACTTTAAATAGTACGGATTCTTAGTTTTTTATTTTGTGTACTGAGAAATAGTAAATAGTAAATGAACAAATAGTAAATGATAAGATGAATTCAATTTTAAAATATTTCAAAGGTTTATTCACTGGCATAAAGTCATTGCTTTTTGGTATGAGTGTGACCTGGAAAGAGTTGTGGACAAAAAAGGTTACGCAACAATATCCCGAAAACCGCGACACGTTAGTTATTTCTGATCGTTTCCGTTGCGAACTAACCATGCCACACGATGCTAATAACGAACATGCATGTACTGCTTGTGGTATTTGCCAAATGAATTGTCCAAATGGAACTATCAATGTGCTTTCGGCAATGATTGAAACAGCAGATGGTAAAAAGAAAAAGATTCTTGACACTTATACTTGGGATCTCGGAATGTGTACATTCTGTAATCTTTGTGTGGTTACTTGTCCTTCGGATGCTATTAAATTCAATAATCAGTTTGAAAATGCAGTATTTACACGCAGCAAATTGGTGCAAACATTGAATCATGAAGGTTCGAAACTGAGAGAAAAAAAGAAAGAACCCCTGGCCCCAAAAGGGGAATAAGATGGGTTTGAAAATATATCATTAAAAAAACCAAAACAGCTCTTTTCACTTTTAGCGAATTGGAGTTAATTATAAACTAATCAAAATCCCCTTTAGGGGTTTGGGGTCATATGGCAGAACAAATTATATTTTACATTTTAGCAGCATTAATTGCTATTTTCTCTGTGTTGGCAGTTACTTCTAAACGCATTATCCGTTCAGCAACCTATTTACTTTTTGTATTGCTAGGCACTGCAGGATTGTATTTATTGCTTGGTTATCATTATCTTTTTGCAGTTCAAATTGCTGTATATGCAGGTGGTGTAATGGTGCTCTTTATCTTTGCTATTTTACTTACAAACCGTCCGGGAGAAAATGTAAAAATAGAACGTAAAGACAGACGAATTGCAGCAGGGATAACTTCATTAGCAGGATTGGCATTTTGCGGACATATAATATATTGGAATGTGAGCAAAGTTTACTCATTAGTAGTTCCGGCCGAACAGAAAGTTCAGGACATTGGGGTTACCTTGATGGGAACAGATAAATACCAATACTTATTGCCATTTGAATTTATCAGCATATTGCTGCTGGCTTGTATTGTGGGTGCTATTATGATTGCAAGAAAAAGGTAGGCCCCTAGCCCCT
>JBMOHG010000065.1:0-11807 GCA_049317965.1 Paludibacter sp. | reverse complement strand
TTAATACAGGTATGTTATAACCTTCAACTGTTTCTCCAAATTGTTTCATAAGTTTTATTTTTTTGTTATTAATGAGTGCAAATGTAACAATAATATCAGAATTTTGTTCTTAAACAATAAAAAATCACGACCCCGCATTCCCGAAGCCGTGATTCTATATTAAACTGTCAACTATCAACTGTCAACTATCAACTATTCTTTTCCACCCATTCTCTCGCATTTACAAACGCCTCCACCCATGGAGTGATTTGGTCACTATTTTTGCGGTCGGCAGGATAATGCGCCCATTGCCATGGGAATACCGCACGTTCGGGGTGTGGCATCATAGCCAAATGACGACCATCGGTAGAGCAAATACCGGCAACACCGTAGTCCGAACCGTTAGGGTTAGCTGGATAGCTGGCATACGAGTATTTTGCAATGATGTTATATTCGTTTTCGGGTTTTGGAAGGTAGAATTTTCCTTCACCGTGAGCCACCCAAACACCCAATTTGCTGTTGGATAATGAACCTAACATTACCGAATTGTTTTCAGGAATATTTAATCCAACGAAAGCTGATTCAAATTTGTGCGAATCGTTATGCAACATTCGTGGTTTCACATCGTGATCCTGATTTACCAATCCAAGTTCTATCATCAACTGGCAACCGTTACAAATACCTAAACTCAAAGTGTCCTGTCGGCTATAAAATTTATCCAATGCTGATTTCGCTTTTTCGTTGAAAAGGAATCCACCTGCCCAACCTTTGGCTGAACCTAATACGTCGGAGTTAGAAAATCCACCGCAGAATACAATCATGTTCACGTCTTCCAGCGTTTCGCGGCCTGTTGCGAGGTCGGTCATGTGAACGTCTTTCACATCAAAACCGGCAAGGTAAAGCGCATAAGCCATTTCACGGTCACCATTGGTTCCTTTTTCGCGGATAATAGCAGCACGAACACCACTTGGTTTACGGTCTTGCGACAAATTGAATTGTGAGAATTTGCCTTTGAAGCTTTCGGTAAATGCAAATTCCAATGGTTGATTTTTATAGTTATTGAAACGAGCCGAAGCGCATATTTCTCCACTTTGTTTGCGATCAAGCAAATAAGAAGAGCGGAACCAAATATCGCGCAATTCATTAATTGAGAATGAATAAGAAGCCGATTTCTTTTTGATTTCCATACGACGTTCAGCAATTGGTGTAGCAATACGTGCAAAACCAACACCGTTTCCTTCAAGAATTTTCTCAACTGCTTTGCGATCTTTTACCTGAATCAATACTCCCGGATTTTCAGCAAACAAAATGTTCACCAACGATGTCTCGGCAATTCCTTCGAGGTTTACACTTAAACCTCCATTCGCATTGGCAAAACACATTTCGAGCAATGCGGTAATTAGTCCACCTTCCGAAATATCGTGTCCTGCAAGTATCAAACCTTTGTTGATTAATTCCTGAATGCTGTCGAAAGCAGCTTTAAAGTATTCTGCATCCTGTACAGTTGGCACTTCATCACCCAGTCTGTTGAGTGTTTGTCCCAATACCGAACCACCCAATTTATGTTTATCAAACGAGAAATCAACATAATAAACAGCCGATTTAGGATCGTTTACCAACACCTGACCAACAGTTTTCTTTACATCTGAAACTTCAGCACCAGCCGATATAATCACCGTTCCCGGTGAGAATACTTTTTCGTTGCCGTATTTTTGAGTCATCGAAAGTGAATCTTTTCCAGTAGGAATGTTGATGCCCAATGAGCAACAGAAATCGCTACAAGCTTCAACAGCTTTGTAAAGTCGGGCATCTTCACCCGGATTATTGCATGGCCACATCCAGTTGGCACTTAACGATACGCTGTCCAATCCGTCGGTCAATGGAGCCCAAATAATATTGGTCAATGCTTCGGCAACAGCTAAAACCGAACCAGCTTCAGGATTTACCATTGCAGCGAGCGGTGCATGTCCGATAGAAGTAGCAATACCCACGTTTCCGCGGTAATCCAGCGCCACTACGCCAAGGTCATTCAACGGCAATTGAATTTCACCTGCACATTGTTGGCGGGCAATTTTACCGGTAATAGAGCGATCCACTTTATTTGTCAACCAATCTTTACAAGCTACAGATTCTACCTGCAACACGTTTTGTATATATTCTTGTATTTTATCTTCGCTAATTTCAACCGGAGCATATTTTTCTTCAATAGTGCTATCAGTCATGATAGTGCGGGGCGGTTTGCCAATCAAATATTCTAAAGGTAAATCAATTGGAGAGTGGCCCCCCAACCCCCTAAAGGGGGAGTCAGAGGGGGTAGTTTGATTAGCTAATTCTTTTCTAATTGTTGTAAGAACATTTTCAATATTAAATACAACTTCTTCATTTGTAAATCGAATTACTTTGAAACCATATTCTTTAAATAGTTGAGTGCGAAATTTATCGTATTCTTTTACGTCTGGTTCGTTATGGTACTTACCATCAACTTCAATAACCAAACTTTTTTGCAAACATACAAAATCGGCAATACAATCACCAATAATATGTTCCCTTCTAAATTTGTAATTGTCAAGATGCTTACTTTTAAGTTGTTCCCAAAGAAATTCTTCAGCTTGAGTAGGATTATTTCTATGTTTAACAGCTAATTCTTTTAAACGTGAGTACATGGAAGGATAAGCCGTTTGTAGTAACTTTTTTTGTTCCCCCTTTAGGGGGCTAGGGGGCATCCCAAATGTCAGTCTCATATCGCCTGTAGTTTCTCCTACCACGTACATCGGAGCCCGTTCGCGTTCGGCAATGCGGCGTACGCCTTCGATAGCCGATTCGGGAAGCACAAATCCCATACGCTCCTGACTTTCGTTGCCCACAATTTCTTTAGCGCTCAAGGTTGGATCGCCAACTGGAAGTGCTGATATATCAATTTTACCTCCGGTAGTTTCAACCAATTCCGATAAACAGTTCAGGTGTCCACCTGCGCCGTGGTCGTGGATAGAAACAATTGGGTTTTTATCGGCTTCAGCGAGGGTACGAATCACATTCGAAACACGTTTTTGCATTTCAGGATTGGCACGTTGTACGGCATTTAGTTCAATGGCGTTATCGTATTCGCCTGTTTGAACAGATGATACTGCGGCACCACCCATACCGATACGGTAGTTATCACCCCCCATTACCACTACTTTTTCTCCAACGCCAACATCACCTTTCAGCGCGTCGCGCATAGTTCCGAAACCAACACCACCGGCCAACATAATTACTTTGTCGTAACCGAATTTTTTGTCGTTTTCTTCGTGTTCAAAAGTCAGTAACGAACCACAGATAAGCGGTTGACCGAATTTATTTCCGAAATCGGATGCTCCGTTCGAAGCTTTGATAAGGATTTGTTCCGGCGTTTGATATAACCATTTGCGTGGGTTGATAGCATTTTCCCAACTGCGTGAATTGTCGTTACGAGCATACGAAGTCATATAAACCGCTGTTCCGGCAATCGGCAAACTGGCTTTTCCTCCACCGAGACGGTCGCGGATTTCACCACCTGCTCCGGTAGCAGCACCGTTGAATGGCTCAACAGTCGTTGGGAAGTTATGTGTTTCGGCTTTCAATGAAATAACCGATTCAATTTCTTTCGTTTGAAAATAATCCGGTTTGTCGCCACTGGCAGGAGCAAACTGTTCGATTTTCGGACCGGCATTGAAAGCCACATTGTCTTTGTAAGCCGAAACGAGTTTATTCGGATTTTCTTCCGATGTTTTGCGAATCATTTTGAACAAAGTCAGTTCCTTTTCCTCACCATCAATAATAAATTGTCCGTTGAAAATTTTGTGGCGGCAGTGTTCCGAGTTAACTTGCGAGAATCCAAAAACTTCGCTGTCAGTCAGTTTACGACCCACTTTTTCTCTGATACCGTTCAGGTAATCAATCTCGTCGGGACTTAATGCCAAACCTTCCTGAGCACTGTAAGCAGCAATATCGTCAATTTCCAGAATAGCTTCCGGTTGTTTGTTTACCGTGAATATTTCCTGATTTACGCCCGTGTAAATGCGTTGAAGCATCGGGTCGTACTCCAAACCACCTTTGGCCGATGGGGTTGAAGGCATTGCTGTAAACTCTTCTATACGAATAATGCCGCTAATTCCCATATTTTGGGTAATTTCAACGGCATTAGTGCTCCAGGGAGTAATCATTTCGCGGCGCGGACCGACGTAATTTCCTTCGACAGTTTCGGTTTCGAGTAGCTTAGCCTCACCAAAAAGCCATTCTAACTTTCTGACATCATCGGCGGAAAGTGGTTGCGCCGTTTGTACAGCGTAAAGATGTTGAGCGGGAGTTCGGAAAAATTGAATCATCGTTTATTTTGAAATTATTGTACTTACTGAATAATCAGAAGTGACAGATTTTAAGACACTTAGTACTATGTAAATTGCATTTGTAATTTGAGTGCAAATTTACACAAAAATTTGCGATTAATATGCGGGTAAAACAAAAAAGCCAAGTTTACATCCTGAAAAGTTATGCGTTTTTTGAAGTAAATGGTTTCCCTTAAAATTACGATTGGATGTATGTAAAATTTAGTACTATTTACTTGCACCTGGAGTTTGTGAATTGTCATTTTCATTAACAGGAAAAATCCCTTGTGGCTTTCGAATTGTATAACGTGTCATTGTTTGGTTGGACTCAAATCCAATTCCGGTAATTATATGACTGACTTGTGTAATTTTAATTAAACTATCAGAATACATTCTCTCTTCACGCTGATTCCAAAAAAGTTGTTCTGTCTCAAAAAGTTCACCTAAAAGATTTGTGGCTTTTACATTCCCTTTTAATTCCCATAGCTGTTCATTTTCGTTAAAACGTGCATATTTGCTATGAATATTGGCATCAACTTTTAAATTTAAATCAAATTTCTCGAAATGTATACCGTTCGGAAAGTCCCAATAGGGCTGTGCCGATTTATCATAAATATCCCATCGTGGTGCTGAAATACGATAACGGGTAATGCCAGAGTCAGAAATTACAGTAGTTATTTCAGTGGCATGAAGCTTAGGAAGGACAGATCGGTCAACAATAGCAGCAATTGTATCATGTTTTTCTTTGGTACAGGCTACAATTAGAAAAACAAGCAAAATAACTATAAAAGTTTTTTTGATTAAAAATATTAAATTGTAGTTCATCTAAATGGAGTTCAAAAGAATCAGATGTAGTAATTAATTACTATTTAAATTTCAATATACAATGAATTACAATTTGCGTTTAAAGAACCAATGTTCGTTGAAAACAGCATTGAAAGTAAATTTGAAATAATCTTCTCTTAGCATGTCAACTTTTCCAATTTTTCCATATTCAAACGAAGCATTTACCACAGTATTACTATTGCGCAATGGAAGTCCAAAACCAAAAGTAATACCATAATTGCTTGGTAATGTACCACCTGCTACTTTGTAATACGGATTGCTCATATTAAATCCTGCACGGTATCTGATTCTGTCAGAATACTTTCTGCCAATTGGGTTTGGTATATATTCCATTCCTATTGCTATTTTTGATCGGTTATTTAAGCTATCGGGTTGTCCAAAAAATTTGGCATCTTTCCATTGGTACATCGAATAGTCCAAACCAATTGTAAGTTTTTTGTCATAAGTATAATTAAGCCCTAAACCAAACACTGTAGGGAGGTCAAAAGCAGAACTATCCAATTTAATTTCATCCAGTACACCAGTTCTAATTTGTGAAAAGCTGCCATTTAATCTTGCTTTTTGTTCATAAATAATTCCCAAACTTACATCGTGCTTTTTATTAAAAGTATTATAAAATTGAGATCCAAATCGAAATCTAAAATTACTTGCTGTCAACGAGTTGATTACAGTTGTTGAAGTAAAACCGGATGCACTTCCGAAGTTCAAATTTCGATAATTGTTGATATTACCATACATATAATATGCATTAATACCTAACGAAATATGGTTAAACAGATTTACTGATATGCCGGTATAAACCTGACTAAAACCACCTGTACCACTAAAGTTTTTGGTAAAAGGAATGGTATCATGCTCATTTGAATATGTAGTATCATTTGTATAAAAATTGTAACCCGCAAATGAATATGGCAACAAACCAGCACTAAATCCCATCCATTTGTTAATTGGAAATTGCATGGTAATGTATTCAAGATTTGAATTTATTGTTGATTTCCCACCAGTTCCGTCCGAAAAATGCGATCCAAGCACTGAACTACCCAAATCAAACATGAATGTCATACTGTCGACTGAGCTGTACGAAGCCGGATTGACAGGATTAATAGTAAAATGCGAGCGGGAACCAATAGAAACACCACCCATGGCTCTATGTTCACCAGAGTTGGTTTCACTAATATCACCATACCCAAAACGTGTGTATGGCGAATTGGTATTATTTTGACTTATAGCCAGTTGTAATGAAAATAGAAATGAAATTACGAGAAAGAAATTCTTTTTATTGTACATTGTATTGAAGGATGCGGTTTAGCCCGATTAACACTAAATTTTTTTCTACAAAGATGGGACTTTTTAGCTTGTTATCAAAGTAAAAAGTGCTACCACCTGTTAAAAATATTGAAAGTTGTGGATATTTAATTTTTAATGTATTAATATATCCATCTATCTCGAAAACAATTCCATACAGCGCCCCTGAAATTAATGCTGTTTCAGTACTATTTCCAAGTAAAGGACTGTTAATTGTTGCTTCGACCAAAGGTAATTTTTGGGTGAATTCGTGCAATGAACGCAACCTCAAATTCAGACCAGGAGCTATATTTCCACCTTTATAAACTTTTTTTGCCGTAATAAAGTCGTAAGTAATGGCAGTTCCGGCATCAATTACAAGAATATCAGTGTCTGGTTTCAAAAATGAAGCCCCTACAACTGCTGCAATTCTATCTTTACCTAAAGTTTCAGGCGTTTTATAATTGTTTTTTATTGGAATATGCGTTGATTGCGAAAGTATTATCAGGTATTTTGATTTGGATTTCAACAGTTCGATAAGAGTTTCATTCTCTATAATCACACTCGACAAAATACAAGCATCAATGGCATATTCTTCGAAAATGAATGTAACTTCGTCAATTCCAAAAACCGGAATTGTAAAAGTTTTTATCAAAACGTTGCTATTGAAAATACCCACTTTGGTACTCGAATTTCCCTGATCAATGCTAATATCCACAATAATATGGTATTAAAAATATTTTTTAATCTTACAAAATCATCTTTTCAATAGGAATCACTAAAATTCCTTCTGCACCCAGAGCTTTTATCTTTCCAATTATATCCCAAAAACGTTTTTCGTCAATCACAGCATGAAGTGAGTTCCACCCTTCTTTTGCAAGCGGCATAATGGTTGGACTTTTTATTCCGGGTAATACTTCAATTATTTTGTCAATATTTTCGGTTGGAACATTCATCAACACATATTTCTTGTCTTCTGCCAATTGAACTGCCTCAATACGGAAAAGTAATTCGTTAAGAATTGACTGCTTTTCCTTTGATAAACGTGGATTTGAAATAAGTAATGCTTCAGATTTCATTAGCACTTCCACTTCCTTAAGGTGATTAGAAACCAGCGTGCTACCAGAACTTACTATATCAAAAATCGCATCAGAGAGTCCAATTCCGGGTGCTACTTCAACAGATCCGGTGATAACGTGAATATCAGACTTTACATTATTTTCTTTTAAAAAATCCTTTAAAATTTCGGGATATGAAGTTGCAATAACTTTGCCATTAAACCAATTAATATCTTTATATTCAATCTCTTTAGGAATTGCAAGTGAAAGTCTGCATTTGCTAAAACCCAATCGTTTTGTGATGATAACTTTCTTTTTCTTTTCGGCATATTCATTTTCACCAACTACGCCTATATCAGCCACCCCGTCTGCTACCGATTGGGGTATATCATCGTCGCGAAGAAATAATACTTCTAATGGAAAATTCCTTGCCGGTACTAATAAAAGTCGTTTACCTGATTCTAATTTGATGCCGGTTTCTGTTAACAAAGACATTGTTTCTTCGTATAATCGCCCTTTGGCCTGAACTGCAATTCGTAACATAATGTTTCTAATTATTCTATTTGACCGCAAAGGTACAAAAAATGCTTGAATGCTCGATTTTTATCATAAAAAAAGTCCGTTATCGAAATAACGGACTTTAATTGCTAGCAAGAATTTCTTTTTGCGATAGCTTAAATTAAATAGGAGCAACTGTAGTATCAACTGCTGTAGTGTCAACAACTGCTGTAGTGTCAACAGCAACAACTGTAGAATCAACTGCTGGAGCTTCTTCAGCTGCCTTAGGAGCGCAAGATGCGAAAGCCAAAGCTACCACAAAAAACAAAATTACTTTTTTCATTACTTTTTTCTTTTTAAAATTATACATGTTTATATTGCAATTCAAAATCGATGCAAAGATACGATGTTTTTTTATTCCGCATTAATAAATATCGTTATTTTTTTAAATATTTTTTATTTTAAGTGCATTTGAATGATTTTTAGACGATTTGTACGCAATTTTATCAATTATGTGTCGCAAAATGACCGATTTATTACTTTGGCAATAAAAAAAGTTTATCGAAAAAATAATTCAATATTTTTTTGTATGAAAAACTATACATTCAGTAATTTGCATTAAGTTACTCTTCTGTTATCAAAACATTTTTTATTTCCCAGCTACCTGCAGCAGCATCCGCAGCACTACTTAAATACTTGAAGGCAATACGAACATTGCTTTTTCCAGCATAAGATGATAAATCGATACCTGTAGATGGAATAAATGTCCAGTTTAAACCCGATGGATAGCCAGCCGAAGGAATAGTTAATTGTGTCCAGTCTGCTGGATTGATAGTAACACCATCGCCTTTAATAGAAATCCAAATTGTAATTGCTTTTTTCATTGCATCCAGACTTGGTGCTCCTGCGTTAAAGTAACGACCTACGTGTGTGAAGTTTAACCAAGGATTAACCCGTTCTGTAAAGTTCATTGCTGGAGAAACCAACCAATCTTCGTTGTCAAAATAGCTTTTTGATGAAGAAACATAGCCTGTCATAAGCATATATTTATAGCTGTTCCATTCCCACATTTGATCGCCAACAATACTAATGGCCTTGAAATCGCCAATACCATCATTAAGTCCTTTTAAAATAAGAATATCTTGCCACAATCCCTTTTTAAGAGCAAATTGCGAATTGGCACATTTCCAATCTGTTCCATTAAAAGTTAATATTCTGTATTGAATAGTAGTTGCCGAATTAAATTTATAACGAAGCATTTTAACTTCGTTGGCTGCTGCATAGGGAAATTTACTTTTTAAATATAAGTTCAAATAATACATTATATTCATTGCAGGTGAAAAGTATAACGATTTTCCAGGTTGATTAGTAGCAGAGCCCATTTGTAAATAATCGGCATCGGTAAGTACAATCTTGTTGGCAGTATTAATCGATGTTGTATCATTAGAGTTAACTAAATCATATGTTACTTTTATCGATGAATTTGCATCAAGATATTGAAATTTCTGGGCAAGCAAATAGGGTATGTAATCCTTAGCTTTCAGTTTCTCGTCAAAGTACTTGTTCTGATCAATTTTTGTTGCATTTAAATATATAGCTACATTTGATAGTCTTCCATTGAGCCTTGCAATTTCAGTATTTAAAGCATCAATTTTTGTGTTAAGTGCAGTTGTATCAGATTTGTTTGCAGCAGAATCAGTTTTTATTTTCGCCAAATCAGCTTTTGCTTTTGTTAAACTTGACGTATTAGTGGTAATTGAATCAGTTACTGGTTTTTTGATAATGGTAGCAATAGAAGTAAAATCGGTTGCAGTCATATCATAACTAATTGTAACCATATTTACAGGATTCGCTTCCAAATCTAATTCAGGAAAGTTTTTAGCATTATAATCTTCACATGAAGTAAATAGGGCTACTAAGGCCAAACTTACAATAAAATATATCTTTTTCATTGTTCTATAATTATTATATTGTTGAATGATTGTTTTTTAAAATTTAATTTTCAAGCTAACAGACCATGTGCGACCAAAACCATAAAATACTTGTGCATCTTTGGCTGTGTGGGTAGTTCCATCATAAGCATCTGTAATATACTCTGCATCAAGTAAGTTATCAATGTTTCCAACAAGCGAAGCATCGTAATCGCCTATTCTGAATCGGTAATTTGCCATAAAATCTACTGTATAAGCATTAGGAATCATCCATGGTTGTTCAAAATTGTTTGTTCCAAGTGCCGAATTAATTCTAAAGCTTGAATAATTTTTTCCATAAAAGTTTCCATCTAAACCAATCCGGAAACCCTTTATTATCTGATAACTAGCTCCAATTGCTGCAGTTGTTTGAGCAGAGTTACCAACTCGTATTCCTTTCAAATTTACATCTACTTTGGAGTGTGTAGCACTCATTAATTCAGTTGGAAGTCCTTTTTCATCTGACGGTTGCCCTGTTTGAGTGTAAAGGTAACCAGTAGAGTTACTGTCCCATGTCCAATCGCCCAATGAAATCATACCCGTAATTTCCAAATTTGTAGTTGGTTTTGACATAAAATCAAATTCAATTCCTTGGTGAAGCGCATTCACTCCTTCAAGGTTGGCGTATTGTACTTCTTGTTGTTGAGTTGAAGTAACTACAATTGTTTTATCTAACCACTTGGTTCTATATACGTTCAGGTTTCCCGAAAAATATTTTGATTTGTAACCATATCCAACCTCAGCAGAAAATGCCTTTTCGTTTATCCCATTCGGATTTAACATGTTGCTGGTAGTTGATTGTAGAAATGCGCCTCCAGAAAAAAATGGTGCGCGTGAAATAATTCCTACGTTTGCAAACACATTTTGGTTGTCATCAATATTGTAGTTCGACCCTCCTTTAGCGCAATATCCCAAAAAGCTTGTGGTTGCCGATTTTGCATTTGCTGCATCATAATAAAAACGGTCGTAACGCCAATATGTAGTGTTTGAGCCAGAAAGAGAAATAAATGTACTTAGATTGTCTTTGTTATATTCTGCTTGTCCAAAAACTCCTTGGCTGAAAACATACCCATCATAGTCACGATATACCACATCGCCCACACCTAACTTAGTTGCTTTTAATTGTGCATTATTTGGATTCAACGGGCGATCTGATGATACATCTAAGAAGAAATTACCACCATACAAGTCACTAATTTCGTTGGTATGTACACCTTTATAATATCTCAAATCTACACCTCCATAATAATCTATATCTCCAATTTTGGTGTTGTAAGTGGAAAGTGCTCCGTACCAAATATGTTGGTTGATACTATTTGACATTACCATTTTAGATCCACTTGTATTCAAATCAGAGGCTTTATTCAATTCATAAATAGCACCATAATTAAATGTACCATCTAAATTTCTAAAAGTTTTTGCAGGTTCACCTGTTCCCGATGGAACACCAAACCAATTGTTTCTGTCAGCACTTGTAGTACCTTGTCCACTGTAGCCTCCACCATCTCCTATTGACATATAAAGTGCTGTAGATAAGCTCGATTTTTCATCTATTGTCCAAAAGTGATTCAACGAAATTTGTGGTTTGTTGTAATAATTGTATGATGATTGTTTACGCTGTCCATTCATGTCAAACCCATAAGATGCATTGTATTTATACTTCAACGGTTGTTTCTGCCAGTTTTCAATGGTTAACCTATCAGCATTATTGCGTTGATTGTGCCATTGTGGAGCAGCAAAAGCTGTAAAAGATAATTGATGTGCATCATTTATCTTTTTCGAAATATTCATAAAGTAAGAATATGATTCAAATTCAGTTCCTTGAATAT
>JBMOHG010000064.1:0-11959 GCA_049317965.1 Paludibacter sp. | reverse complement strand
TATCGCAAATCAATCCAGAATTCACCTCAATGGACAACAAATGATTTTGTTACCGGTTCCGATTTTGTAAGTTTCAATTTTTATGTTCAAAAAACGGTTCATGAATTTCAGAATAATAGATTGAACTGGTTTGGATTAAGCTTCTCAAATCGAAATCCAATTATGATCAGGGGACGACTTGCTGGTGTTAAAATGGAATCATCAATGCAAAGTTCAAGTCTGAACGAAATGGTTGTGGTTGGTTATGGTTCACAAAAGAAGGTTGTCATGACTGGATCTGTTTCGAGTTTTGCGGATGCTCAACAAGACGAAGTGCTCAGTTCAACAATTGAAACTCCTCAAGTTCAAAAACCAGTCCAAATCCGTACTAACTTCAACGAAACTGCATTTTTCTATCCACAACTCAGAACTGATGCTCAAGGAAATGTGAAGTTTACGTTCACTGCTCCCGAAAGTCTGACACGCTGGAATGTAAAGATGTTGGCACATACCGAAGATTTATATTTTGGAAAAGCTCAAACACAAGTGATTACACAGAAAGATTTGATGGTGCAAATGAATTTACCGCGTTTTGTGCGCCGATCGGATAAGCTGGTATTGAGTGCAAATGTCATAAATCTGACAAACAAAGCCATAACTGCCAATGTACAATTCGAGATGATAGATCCTGCAACAGAAAAGGTTATATTTAGCTCAAATGCAGCTCCCATTTCCTCAAGGAGAGGGGTTGGGGGTGAGGTCGTACTTTCAGCAAATGAAACAAAGTCAGTAGAATGTGAGTTAACCGGTTTTTCCAACTTAGAACTGGTAATATGCAAAGTGGTGGCACAGGCCGGAAACTTTAGCGATGGCGAACAAAAATACTTACCGGTGTTGCCCGATAAAATTTTGGTGACAGAAAGTATGCCTTTGACCATTCGAGGCAATGAAACTCGTTCATTTAGTTTCGAAAATTTATTAAATAATGGATCGAAAGTCGATTCAAAAAGTCTGACAATTGAATTTTCGTCTAATCCAAGCTGGTATGCAGTTCAAGCATTGCCAACCCTGGCGGTTCCCGAAAGTGATAACGCAATTGATTATTTTACTGCGTATTATGTTAATAGTTTAGCTTCCTTTATCGCCAATTCCAATCCGAAAATTGCAGCTACTTTCGACAGTTGGAAAAATGCCGGAGGAAGTCGTGAGGCGTTATTATCTAATTTGGAAAAGAACAAAGAACTGAAAAACATGCTTTTGGAAGAAACGCCTTGGGTAATGGCTGCCAAAGATGAAACTGAACAAAAGCGACAAATTGCTTTATTATTTGACCTGAATATGCAGAAAAATCAGGCAAAAAAATACTTAGATAAACTAAAAAGTTTGCAATTGCCTTCTGGCGGTTTTTCGTGGTTCAAAGGTATGGCTGAAAGTCGTTTTGTAACTCAGAAAATTATTTTGAATTTGGCAAGATTAAATAAAATGACCGGGAATGTTAACTATGAAATGACAACAATCAACTCCGCTCTTAATTATTTGGATTTAGAAATTGCACATGATTTTGAAAATTTGAAGAAATATAACAAGAACTACGATAAAGAAATGTCAATTGGTAATATGCAGTTGTTCTACTTGCATTTGCGCTCCGAATATCCAACAATCCCTGTACATGTTTCAGCTCAGGAAGCCCTTAGATTTTATACTGGTCAGTCCGAAAAATATTGGACAAATTTCACGTTATACGGAAAAGCAACAATGGCAATAGTAGCTCAACGCAATGGTAAAATTCAATTGGCCGGTGACATTTTAAAATCATTGAAAGAAAATGCTTTGAAAACGGATGAATTTGGCATGTATTGGGCAAAAAACATCCCCGGATATTTCTGGAACGAGCGACCAATTGCTGTTCAATCTGCTATAATTGATGCCTTCGCCGAAATTTCACCTAATGATAACCTGTCTTCAAATGGAACTATCTATAATTCAATTGATGAGATGAAAATTTGGTTGCTCAAGCAAAAGCAAACGCAACGATGGGATTCACCAATAGCAACAGTTGACGCGATTTATGCCTTGTTGAAAAATGGTACCGATTGGTTGTCAAATACCAAATCTGTAAACATCACAGTAGGTAATGTGCTTGTAAAACCACAGAGTGTGGAAGCCGGAACCGGCTATGTTAAACAGACTTTTCAATCGGCTGACATTCAACCGTCAATGGGAAAAGTGAAGGTTTCTATAAATGATAGTTTCACACCAAATGAAACTATCAACAGTCGATTCGGGATTGGTTGGGGAGCAATGTATTGGCAGTATTATCAGGATTTGGATAAAGTTTCCGGACAAAGTGGACCGTTGAAAATTACGAAGAATCTCTTTGTAGAAAAGATGACTTCAACCGGAAAAACGCTGGTTCCAATTAACCAAACCGAACTGAAAAAAGGTGATAAAATAGTTACGCGTTTGGTAATTACAACTGATAGAAATCTTGAATTCGTGGCTTTGAAAGATTTGCGTGCAGCTTGCTTCGAACCTGTCAATCAACTTTCGGGATGTGAATGGAAAGAAGGTGTTTGCTATTACCAAACCACAAAAGATGCTTCAACGCAATTTTTCTTTTCGTATTTACCAGTAGGTACTTATGTGTTTGAATATGAGCAATGGGCTAACTCGGCGGGAGAATATACGAGCGGAATTGCTTCGTTACAATGTCAGTATGCTCCTGAATTTGTAAGTCATACTGGTGGCGAAAGAATTAAAATTAGCCAGAAATAGAGTCTGTAAAAAACACACTTAATTTTTTAGTAGTTTACTCTACTTCTTCAAAATCAACATATTCACCATCTTTTTTGTCGAATATTTTGTGTTTTGTTGTTGGTTGTTCAAACCCTTGAGATGGTTCATTTTGCATCGGATTTTTTCTCTTTCCAAAGCCGAAAAGAGAACGTAAAAATCCTAAAACGGCAATAATTATAAATAGGCCGATGAAAAGAATGATCACTATAAATGAAAATAAAAAGCTCATAATTGTTTGCAGACTAATTGTTTATTATTTCAGAATACTGCTTTTGCAACCCGTTTCACGCTTTGAGTAGCCATCATACTGTAGAAATGTATACTTGGAACTCCGTGGTTTTTTAGGTCATTTGCCTGATTTGTACACCATTCAACTCCAACTTCTACAGCATCTTCATCGTTTTTACATTTGCGTAATTCAGCTGCAAAAGCTTCAGGAATGTCGGTATGAAAAATTTTTGGCAAAACAGTAAGTTGATTCTTTAAAGTTATTGGTTTAATTCCGGGTATGATGGGTACATGAATGTTGTTTGCCTTGCATTTTTCAACAAAATCATAATACTTCTGATTATCGAAAAACATTTGAGTAACAAGGTATTCGGCTCCGGCATCAACTTTCATTTTAGCATAATACAAATCCGAATCCAAATTTGGTGCTTCCTCATGTTTTTCGGGATAACAAGCCATACCATAAGAAAAAGGCTTTGCAAGCGATTTCATTTTAGAACCATCCAGAAATAAACCATCATTAAACTGATTCACTTGCGTTTGTAGTTCGGTGGCGTTTCTATGTCCGGTAGGAGCAAAATCCCGTTCGTGTTTAGCTTTATCGCCTCGTAACAAAAGTAAATCAGTAATTCCCAAAAACTGTAGGTCGATAAGTGCATATTCCGTTTCTTCGCGGGTAAAACCACTACAAATAATGTGAGGAACCACTGCAATTTTATATTTATTTTGAATTGCTGCCGCTATTGCCACAGTTCCGGGGCGGTGGCGTTCAGCAACTTGTTCAAATAGTCCTTGCGAATTTTCTTTGAAAACCAATTCACTCCGATGAGTCGTAATATTTATGTATTTTGGATCAAATTCACGTAAAGTATCAATGGTTCTGTACACAGTTTCAATACCATTTCCTTTCAAAGGTGGTAATAACTCAAATGAAAAAGCTGTTGATTCGGCATTTATAATCTTTTCTACTACACTCATTTACGGTTGAAAATTGATTGTTGGTGGTTTTAAAAATAAAAAACCCATTTAATAGATGCTATTTAGGGTGCAAAAGTACAAAATTATTTCAAATTGGGAGCTTACAAGGCGTGATAATAAATGATGTAATAGATATTAATATAAAAAGTGACAGTTTCATTTATTGAGAAACTATCACTCCATTTAATATTTAATTTCAAGAATAATCTATTTGAACGTTACATTTGTCAATTTCTCTGACATTTCCCACAGTTTCTGTGCATCTTCTTTATCGTGCGATGCCGGAATTGACTCAACAATAATAGGATAACCTTTCATTTCGCGTTTGCCATCAGGGCCGTAATACTCACCACCTTTAACGAATGAATCTACTGAAGCACGAAGTTCAGGCAATGCGCCCATAGCAGCAGGTTGAATCATAAACAAAAATAAAGGTCGAAGGGATTTCATAACCCATTTGGGTGCGGCATGATTAAATAAATTGGTGTCTGATACTCCGGGGTGTGCAGCCACTGAAATACAATCTATTTTATTCTTCTCGAAGAAACGTTGTAATTCATAAGTGAAAAGCAAGTTAGCAAGTTTCGATCGGCCGTAAGCTTTCAATGGAGTGTAATCTACTGCATTATCATAAAGCAAGTTATCAAAATTCATAACACCCTGTTTGTGTGCCATACTACTCACATTTACGACTCTGGATTTAGGTGTTTTTTTTAGAAGTTCAAGTAATAAACCAGTAAGTGCGAAATGACCAAGGTGATTTGTTCCTAGTTGACTCTCGAAACCATCTTTTGTTAAGCTGTAAGGTGTCATCATGATGCCGGCATTATTTAGTAAAATATCCAACCGGGTTTGACTTTGATTAAACTTGGCAGCAAAACTACGAATAGATTTTAAATCGGCTAAATCTAATTCCAATACACTTATATTGGCAGTAGGATATATTTCCAATATTTGTTTTTTTGCAATTTCACCTTTGCTTACCGAACGACAAGCCATGAAAACATTGGCATTTTTAGCCGCATAAGCCTTAACTGATTCATATCCCAATCCACTATTTCCACCAGTTACGATGATTGTTTTTCCCGACAAATCAGGAATATCTGTTGTTGTCCATTTATGCGCTTCCATAATTACAATAAAATTAGTGTTATCTAAACCAATTATTTGGTTTAGTAATGTTGGTATAATAACAGCGTTGAAGTATAATTGTTTATAAAAAAAATGAATTTAATTAGTTGACATTTCTAATTTTTGTTCCAGTTGTAAAACGTTTATTTACTAAATCAATATTTTCCCAAAGAATAAGGTTGGTAATCCTGTTTTCGCATAATTGGGCAGGTAAACCTATTGCAAGCAAAGGATAATATGTACAAGCAGCAATGATTTGGAAAATTCCGAACTTTTCAAGAAATGAAGTTTGATGATTTATAAATTTGTTTATTTCAGAGGTTGAAGTTGTTCCAAAATCCAGAATTAATGGTTTGTCGGAGGTGGCAATTTTTTTTGGAGTTGAATTGCCGGAAAAATCGATATAATGAAATCTGTCTAATATGTTTTTAGGGATTTCGGCTTTCAAAATTTGTTTCAGTGAAACAATTTCTGCAGAAAGAATACCATCAAAGAAAAGTGTATTAGCCGATTCAACTGAATTGTCGTTTAATCCAAACAAGCGTACAACTTTATTTTGTACATCTTGCTCAACCACAGCATTTTTTAAAATTAATTCTGGCGAACAAAAAGTGAGTTGACTTCCTACACGGGTCATAATACGATTTTAAATTGACAATATACAATCGTTTAGTAAAAGTCTATTATTCAACTTTTTTGAATAGTATAGAACGGCGTCTGTTTTCAGATTTTAGGTGCTTTATCGGCTTTGTGGGATTTGCTTTTTCCACTACGTTTCGTAAACTATCTTGCCAAGTTGGATTGTATTTACGAATCAGACTTATGCTATCAACATAAGCGTTAAATTTGCCGTTGTATTTTTTACTTCCAAGTAATTTTCCTGATATTGATTTAATTATCAGCTTTTTCTGAGCGGGTAATTGTATATTATATCTTCGGAGCAAGCTATCATTATGGGCTTCAACTGTAGCAAAATCTACTTTTCCATTGCTATAGTTTATTTGTAAAATGATATGCTGTTTTTTGCAGGAATCTTCGGGAGCAATCCGTTGTAAAAAATGAAGAATATATACATCTCCATACATAAAACTGCTGTTAGAAATTTTAAAATCGAGTTGTGTACGGGCTGAATCTTTCGAAAAATTGTATTGAAATTTTTTGTTCCAGATATTGTCCTTAACTTTTGCAAGTTCCAGTGAATCAACAAAATGATATTTTCCACGCTTTACATCATTTTCCAGTTCTTGTAAATTTGCAATTACGTTATCATAAATTTTATCGAATTTTTTTGGATTTTTTGTGTACCAAACCACCGAAGAATCAAATTTGGCTTCAGTAATGCCGTGTTTTTTTAGAATATTCTGGTAATAAGGAACTTTATCGGGATAGTGACCGTATTGCAAGCCAATTTCGTATAGGTTGGCATCCAATTTATGTAAATCAATCAGAACCTCAGTCATTTTACTTTGGTTCAGGATTCCTTCAGGCCTATTATCGCATGCCGATAGTAATAATATTAGGAAAAGATATCTGAAAATCAAAAGGTTTGATTTACTGTTCAGCTTTTGCATCTTTGTCTTTTTTTGATTCAAGGCTTTCATTCAGTTCTTTACGGAAAAAGATCAGAATTATTGCCACTGAAACGCTTATGGCTGAATCGGCCACATTAAAAATTGGACTAAAAAAAATCGTTTCGCCCATGCTGTTTTTTATGATTGGAAAATAGAGCATGTCTACTACTTTTCCATAAAACATTGATGCATAGCCACCTGCATCGGGTAAGAACGTTGCTATTTGTCCATTATATTCACTGGCACTGAATAGAATACCATAAAATAGTGAATCTATAATATTGCCTGCTGCACCTGCCAAAACAAGTGAAATTGTGAGAATATAACCTGTTCTGACTTGTTTTTTGATAAGATTGCGGATATAAAAACCAAGTGCTACTACTGCTACAACACGGAAAAGGGTAAGAAATAACTTGCTAATAATTTCCATACCAAAAGCCATTCCGTTGTTTTCAATAAAATAAATTTTAAACCAACCGAAAATGTCGATGTGTTCGCCCAAGGCAAAATTTAATTTGATATAAATTTTAGAAGCTTGATCAATGAATAAAACAATGAAAATAAGCAGGATGGATTTCTTTGTAATGGACATGAATTCAATTTACGATTTTCGGATTTACAATTTACAAATTCTTGAAGCATTTAAACACAAATTCGACAACAGACATTTTCTGCCATGTTGTCGAATTGTAAATGTTTATTTTTTGATTATTTTTTATCGTTTTTTGCCTCAATGCTCAAAGTGGCATGAGGTACAGCGCGTAAACGTTCCTTAGGAATTAATTTACCTGTTTCGCGGCAAATACCATAGGTTTTGTTTTCGATACGAATAAGTGCCGACTGCAAATGTTGAATAAACTTCATTTGACGCTGTGCCAATCTACCCGATTCTTCTTTAGAAAGTGTAGCAGCTCCCTCTTCTAAGACCTTGAAAGTAGGGGAAGTATCCATTATGTCATTTCCATCCAAATTGGTTATGCCATTGCGTAGCAATTCATATTCCTTTTGTGCTTTTTCGAGTTTTTCGACAATAAGTACACGAAATTCATCTAATTCAGCATCGCTATATCTTGTTTTTACTGCCATAACATTCTTTTTTTAGAGCTAATGAATTGTTTTTATGAGATAATTTAAAATAGGTTTTTTTATAATTGAGTGCGAAAATAAGAAATTTGTTTGAGTTAAGCAATTATTTTGGCATTTATATTGAAATAAAAGAATTCAAACTGTTTCTCGCTTACATATTAAATGAATAATAATTCGCTAAGTGATAGAATGATAGATTGTTAGGCGCGAAAATCCAAATAATTAGTTTCTATACTTTCACGATACTTATTTTTACAATATAATCATCAAACTCCAGTTCGGTAGCTTCAAGTAAATTTGAAACCAATACAACCGAATTAGCCAATGTTTGTGAAGCAATATAACTTGAAAACTCAGTTACTGCATCTGCAATTTCTTCACGACTCTCAATCTCAACTGCAATTTTATCTACTATTTCGTAGCCGTTTGATTTTCGGATATTTTGAATTCTATTTACCAACTCGCGAGCTATTCCTTCGCGCTGTAATGCATCGGTAACAGTAATATCGAGTGCAACAGTAAGTTTCCCTTCATTGGCAACCAACCACCCCGGCATATCTTCGGTAATGATTTCCACATCTTCGGGAGTTAATTCCACATAGCCGGAAGTTAATTTTAGAGTGTAAAGTCCATTTCGCTCAATTTCAGTAATTTCATAAGTTCCAAACGAAGTCATAGCTTGTGCGATTTCTTTCATTTGTTTTCCAAATTTTTTCCCTAATGTTTTGAAGTTTGGTTTAATTTTTTTGACCAAATTTTCCATATCATTATCAGGCGGAATTACTTCAAGCTCTTTAACATTCACTTCAGCCTTTACCAAATCAGCAATATAACTCAATTGCTTGAAAGTGATATCATCTGGTGCCGGTACAACTGCTTTTGTAAGTGGTTGACGTACTTTTTTATCTGCTTTACGACGCAATGCCAATATCATAGATGAAGTTTGTTGCGCCAACTGCATACATTCTTCCAAATTGCTATCAATTAAAGCATCATTGTATGATGGAAAGTCTGCTAAATGCACTGACTCAGCTTTATCTTTTCCTGTTACAGCATTCAAATCCAGGTACAACTTGTCGGCAAAAAATGGTGCGATAGGTGCCATCAAACGTGATATTGTTTCCAGACAAGTATAAAGTGTTTGGTATGCCGAAATTTTATCTTCGTTGTATTCTCCACCCCAGTATCGTTTGCGGTTTAAGCGTACATACCAGTTACTTAGGTTTTCACCCACAAAGTCCGATATGGCACGACCGGCACGTGTAGGTTCGTAGGTTTCGTAGTATTCTGTTACATCTTTTACTAGTGTATTCAATAATGAAATAATCCAACGGTCAATTTCAGGGCGGTTTTCCATCGGAACTTCTTCTTCAAGATAGCTGAACTTATCAACATTGGCATACAATGAGAAAAACGAATAAGTATTATAAAGTGTACCAAAAAATTTACGGCGTACTTCATCTATTCCTTCTACATCAAATTTTAAATTATCCCACGGTGAAGCATTGGTCATCATGTACCAACGAATTGGATCGGAACCATATTTTTCGATGCTGAAAAAAGGGTCTACGCCATTGCCAAGTCGTTTCGACATTTTATTGCCATTTTTGTCGAGAACTAACCCGTTTGAAATTACATTTTTGAATGCCACCGAACTTTTTACCATTGTGCTGATAGCATGAAGTGTAAAGAACCAACCACGAGTCTGATCAACACCTTCTGAAATAAAATCGGCTGGGAAGTCCGCTAAAACCTCCGATGAGAATGGGTAATGAACTTGTGCAAATGGCATTGCTCCCGAGTCAAACCAAACATCAATTAAGTCTAATTCCCGCTTCATGGGTTTGTTTGAGGCAGACACCAATACGATGCCATCGACGTAAGGCCGATGTAAGTCTATATTTTTTACAGCATAATTATCAGCAGAATAATCACCAACTATAAAGTTTTTGTATGGATTTTCGGACATAAATCCGGCTGAGATAGATTTTTCGATTTCCATGATCAATTCTTCAACCGAACCAATGCAAATTTCTTCGGTTCCATCTTCACTTCGCCAGATTGGTAGCGGAGTACCCCAATAACGACTGCGACTTAAGTTCCAGTCTTGTAGATTTTCGAGCCATTTACCAAAACGACCACTTCCGGTAGAAGCAGGTTTCCAGTTGATAGTTTCGTTTAACTGCATCATTTCTTCGCGGCATGCTGTTGTTTTTACGAACCAACTATCTAAAGGATAATATAATACAGGTTTATCGGTGCGCCAGCAGTGTGGATAACTATGTGTGTGTTTCTCGATTTTGAATGCCAACCCTTGTTGTTTCAACATCACGCAAATATCAATATCCAGTGTTGAGTCTTCTTCAGTTAAACTATTATCATAGGCGTTTTTTACAAAGCGACCAGCAAATTCAGCATAAAATTCTGTGTTTACATTCGACGTAACAAACTCAGAACTTAAATCTTCAATTTTGTAGAATTTCCCGGTTCTGTCAACCATTGGTTGGCGGTTGCCATCTTTGTCGATTAGCAACATAGGTGGGACGCCGTTTTGCTTTGCCACTCTATCATCATCTGCTCCAAAAGTTGGTGCAATATGTACAATTCCTGTACCATCATCGGTGGTTACAAAATCACCTGCTATCACTTTGAAAGCACCTTCTCCAGGATTTACCCAAGGAATAAGTTGCTCATATTCCGTACCTATAAGTTCAGACCCTTTTTTGCGATCAATAATTTCATATTCGTTTTTGCCCATTACTGCTCCAAGCAAATTCTCAGCTAAAATCAGATTGCAGTCTTGTTTAGTGTATGGATTTTGTGTTTTTACTTTTACATAATCGATGGATGAACCAACGCATAAAGCAGTATTCGATGGTAATGTCCAAGGTGTTGTTGTCCACGCTAAAAAGTAAGTATTATCTTCGTATTTTAGTTTGAACTGTGCCACACAGGTTGTATCTTTTACATCGCGATAACACCCCGGCTGATTAAGTTCATGTGTTGAAAGACCTGTTCCTGCTGCAGGTGAAAACGGTTGTATGGTGTATCCTTTATATAGTAAGTTTTTGTTATATAGTTGTTTCAACAACCACCAAAGTGTTTCGATATAACGGTTGTCATAAGTAATATACGGATCGTTCATATCTACCCAATAGCCCATTTTTGTGGTTAAATCTTCCCACTCTTTGGTATATTTAAGTACATCTTTACGGCAAGCAGCATTATAATCGTCTACACTAATGGTTTTTCCAATATCTTCTTTGGTAATGCCCAGTGCTTTTTCCACGCCAAGTTCTACCGGAAGTCCGTGAGTATCCCAACCGGCTTTACGCTTAACCTGAAAGCCTTGCATGGTTTTATACCTACAAAAAACATCTTTTATTGTTCGCCCCATCACATGGTGAATACCCGGCAATCCGTTGGCAGAAGGTGGTCCTTCATAAAAAACGAATGATGGTTTTCCATCGCGTGTTTCGATACTTTTATGAAAAATATCTTTCTCGCTCCATTGCGACAACATTTCTTTGTTAATGTCCGATAAATTTAGGCCGGAATATTCAGCAAACTTTTTCATCTTTACTTGTTTGATATCCATTTTTTTAATGAGGTGCAAAATTACAAAAAATATT
This sequence comes from Paludibacter sp., assembly GCA_049317965.1. Taxonomy (GTDB): domain Bacteria; phylum Bacteroidota; class Bacteroidia; order Bacteroidales; family Paludibacteraceae; genus Paludibacter. The sequence goes on along the minus strand of JBMOHG010000064.1, from coordinate 558 downwards.
CATAAGTCTAATGTCAAATTTGGGCTCATATTTTTCTGTGTTAAAATAACAAGATAAAAAAAGTATATATCAACTTCACGAGCCACCGCCAAAGACTTGATGAAATTGAAACCTGTAAAAATCATTATAAAGAAAGACATTTCCAAATCAAATTATAATGTAAAAGGCAAAGGTTATAAACTCAACTCTTCAATTTGTGCACAAATGATGTACTTAACACAAACTTTGTATTATTTTAGGTTTCGAAATCATGTAAACCCGATCAACTTTATCATAAAATTAATTTTCAGGCAAGGTTAAAACTCTCATAGTGTATTCATTATTGAGCTATATAGTAATAGTTTAGTGTTTTGTAAAAAGTGAAAAATAAACCTGACATTTCCGAAAAAAAGAAGCGCAGCTTTTAAACATATAATTTTTTTTTGCAAAAGACGAGATTTAGTTTGTGTGGTGTCTATTAGTGTAAAAAAAGTGTTGACATCGACATACGAATAAAAATAATGTTAGCCAAATAATTCTTTATACCAAAAACAAGCCACGACTCTTCAAGATAAGATG
>JBMOHG010000063.1:0-12080 GCA_049317965.1 Paludibacter sp. | reverse complement strand
TTGGGCGAAAGTTAAGCGCACGCAAACCGCAGGATGCCCATAGCCTCGGTCGTTAGGTTCCATTCAAAAAAAAAAGATAAGATGGTACCGAAGCGAACGAGAAATAAAAACAATTAAAAAATAGAACGTATGAAAAACAAATTCTTAGCATTAGTTTCACTTGTTTTTTTGTTATCCACATTTGGTGGAAAAGCACAACAAAACATTTCTTTGTCTTTTAGTTCGACTTCAAATCTTGACAGCGTAAGAATTGACAATCTCAACAACACAAGTTATAAAGTATTGAAAGGGAGCTATAATTTCGTATTGCAACTCGAAGCTCCAAACCTTATTGAGAGTATTGATATGTTTAGTGAACCACTAGTTTATCCAAATCCATTTACTCAACAAGTAAATTTTGAATTTCTTTCTGCTTATCAGAATAAAGTAAACTTAGCGGTTTATGATTTATCGGGCAAAGTGGTTGCTCAACTAAACCAGAATATTAATCTTGGTTCACACCGATTTTCTTTTAAACCAAGTAAACCCGGCGTGTATTTAATGAAAGTTTCGGACAAGTCAAAAATTTATAATGCCAAAATAATTTGTACAGAGGGGAATTCTAATCATTCAATAATTGAGTATGCAGGCTTAGTTGGTACACAAACTACTAAACCAATCAAAGTAATTTCAAAAATGACTAACTCATTAACTGATTTAACAGTCAAAAGTGGAGATATGCTCAGATTTACTGGATATTCAAGTTCAAAGATAAATTCGATTTATGATTTGGTTTATTCAACTAAGAATTATACTTTTAGTTTTGCCGATAGATATTTCAAATTCAAAAACTACAATATCCAAGCTTCAAAACCAAGTTTTGTAGACATCATGTTTTCAGTTACTGATATAAATAATAAAGGTGTAGATTATTTATCAAATAGCGATTTTTCAGTTTTGGAAGATAATGTAACAACGTCACCGACTGAAACATTTAGATTTGTAAGGAAAATGCAACAAATACCATCGAAGATAAAAACAGTATTGTTACTTGATAATAGCACAAGTGTTTCTTCAGATATTGAAACGATAAAAAATGCTGCAATAAAATTTATTCAATCAATTCGTAACGAACAGGAAATAGCCATATATGCATTCTCAGATACCCCTGTATTGTTGCAGAACTTCACTACAAATAAAATACTTTTACAAAATGCCATTAAAAGCATAAATTCAGGTTTCCCTTCTACTAACCTATATGGTTCGACAATTACTACACTTAGTCAATGGACAGATAGTTATACGTTATATGGAATAGTACAAGGCTCACTTATTGTTTTTACCGATGGAAGTGATACGCAAGGTTCTTCAACTTTAAATGCTGTAATTACTTCAAGAGGCGACAAAAAAATATATGTTATTGGTTTGGGGAGTGAGATTAATCCTACAGCACTAAATCAAATAGCTAATCCTGGACCATATTATCCAATACAAAAAACAAGCGAACTTGATGCTGTATTTACATCTATTCAGTCGGATATTGTTCAATTCTCCAACAGTTTCTATTGGTTAAACTATCTGTCTCCGAAAAGAACAGGAACTCATACTTTAAAGGTTTCTGCTATAAATAACATAAACACCACTGCTACCTCATATTTAACTGGATCTTTCAGCGCTGTTGGATTTCAACCAGTAAAATCAGGTGTTTATGTAAATATTGATGACGTAAATTTATATGGTATAGACATTATTCGTTGTTATTATTCAACGGCTTCTGGATTTCGTTTTACGTTTGATAATGGCATTAATGAATTCCGTTTGGACAGTTTGGTTTTAAAGCCTGTAACTTATTGGGCCATAAAAACACCTGTTTTTTCATGGCTTAATAACAAAAGCAATGTTTGTGACCTTAAAGTATCAACATACTCAGTTGCGACAATATTTCCAAAGATTACTACAACAAATATTGCTATCGATACAGCGATTATTACTCTGAAAGATGACGCAAATTCATATAGAAAAAACATTCTATTGATAAAATATGCTTATGCTCCAATTATAACAACTTCAATTGTCAATAACACATCTAAAACATCTGCAACTTGTGGCGGTAATATAACAAGTGACGAAGGCTCTCCTATAATATCTTCTGGAGTTTGTTGGAGTACGAGTCCAAATCCTACTATTAACAATAGTAAAACTACAGATGGGAAGGGAACGGGATTATTTACAAGCACATTATCAGGCTTAATTGCTGATTGTACTTATTATGTACGTGCTTATGCTATTAATGGTATAGGTATAAGTTACGGTAATGAAGTTAGGTTTAAAACATATAGAGGGGAAATTGTAGATATAGATGGTAATGTTTACAACACAGTTACAATAGGTAATCAGATATGGATGGCAGAAAATCTAAAAACAACAAAATATAATGATGGAACATCAATTCCATTAGTAACAGATGCATATTTGTGGAGTAACTTAACTACACCCGGATATTGTTGGTATAACAATGCCATTGCTAATAAAAATATCTATGGTGCATTATATAATTGGTATGCTGTAAACACTGCAAAACTTGCTCCTAAGGGTTGGCATATCCCCAGTGATACAGAATGGACAACACTTTCAACGTATTTAGATGGTAGCATAGCTGGAGGTAAACTAAAAGATGCCAGTACAACCTATTGGACTGCTCCAAACACAGGCGCAACTAATGAAACTAGTTTTAGTGCATTACCGGGTGGAATTCGTGGAGGAAATGCCGGTTCATTCGGTGACTTAACTATGAATGGGTATTGGTGGAGTAGTTATACACAGAACTCCATAAGTAACGCTTGGTTTTTAAGTTTACTATATAATGAAAATTTTGTATATCCAGGTAGTTTTTACAAAGATAATGGAATCTCTGTGCGTTGCGTAAAAGATGAAATACCAATCCTTACAACCACATCTATATCGGCAATTACTTCTTCTTCGGCAACAAGTGGTGGAAGTATAGCAGTCGATGGTGTTACATCAATAATAGTACGTGGTGTTTGTTGGAGTACGAGTCAAAGCCCAACCATTTTAAACTATAAAACCATTGACTCCAACGGAACTGGAAGTTTTTTAAGTAATATTACTGGTTTACTCCCAAATACAACTTACTATGTTCGTGCATATGCCACAAGCATTGAAGGAACAATGTATGGAAATGAAATAAGTTTTTCAACAAATTTACCGACTGTAACAACCTCATCAATCTCACCAGTTATGGCAACAACAGCAACTACAGGTGGAAATGTTACTTTAATAGGTGGTGCAGAAGTAATTTCACGTGGAGTTTGTTGGAGTACAAGTTCTAATCCAACTGTAACATTATCAACTAAAACCAATGATGGAAATGGATCAGGGGCTTTTACGTCAAACATTTCAGGATTATCACCTAACGTAAAATACTATATGCGAGCCTATGCAACAAATTCAATTGGGACTAGTTATGGAAGTGAAATAAGTTTCACGACTAAGTCAGGAATAATCTCATTAACAACAACAAGTGTCTCTGATATTATGGCTTATTCAGCAACGAGTGGCAGTAGTATTTCAAATAATGCAGGCTCAGAAATAATTGCTCGTGGCGTTTGTTGGAGTACAACATCGAATCCAACAATAGATATTTCTACTAAAACTTCTGATGGGAATGGTAATGGTACTATTGTATCAAATATTAACGGGTTAACATTAGCTACAACATATTATATTCGTGCATATACAACGAACAGTGCTGGAATTACATACTACGGCAATGAGATTAGTTTTAAAACTCAAAATGGAGTTCCATTATTAACTACAACAAGTGTTTCATACACTGGAGATTTACCTTTTAGTGGCGGAAATATTACATCAGATGGAGGTTTACCTATTACGGCTCGTGGCATTTGTTGGAGTACAACATCTAACCCAACAGTTGAACTTACGACAAAGACTAATGATGGTGCTGGTACTGGTACTTATGTTTCAAGTTTTACTGGGTTAACAACAGGCAACAAGTACTATTTAAAGTCATATGCAACAAATTCCTTAGGAACAACTTATGGAGCCGAAATAAGTTTCTCTGCTGGTATTGGTATTGGTGTAAATTATGCTGGGGGCATTATATTTTACATAGACAATACAGGGCAACACGGTATTGTTTGTGCATCTATTGATCAAAATTCTGGTGTGCAATGGTACAATGGGTCGAATGTAACAGTTAATGCCTCTGGAACTGCTATCGGTACTGGAAATTCAAATACGAATCAGATTGTTGCTTGGCAAAAATCTGGAACATATGCAGCAAAAATATGTTACGATTTAGTATTAAATACATATAGTGACTGGTATTTACCTTCAAAAGATGAATTGTTATTGATGTTTAATAATTTAGCTAAGAATAATATCGGCAATTTAAGCGGCAGTTATTGGAGTTCAAGTGAATACAGTTCTGATATGGCTTGGTATATTTATCCTTTTTCAAGTGGACAGTCAATGAAAAGAAGCTCGCTTAACAAGGTCCGTGCTGCTCGTTCATTTTAAAAAAACAATTAATTCATACGATTATGAAAAACAAATATTTAAAATTAAGCATATTTTTTCTTTTACTATCCTTTGGACTGAAAGCACAAGAATCAATCACTTTATCTTTTAATTCTACTTCAATTTTAGATAGTGTGAAGATTGATAATCTCAACAATTCAACTTACAAAACCCTCAAAGGTAGTTATAGTTTCATATTACAATTTGGCGCAACAAATCTTATTGAGAATATTGAACTGTTTGGAAAGCCACTTGCGTATCCAAATCCGTTTAATCAGGAAGTAAAATTCGAGTTTCTTTCGCAATATCTGAGTAACGTAGATTTTGCAGTTTATGATTTATCTGGAAAAGTTGTAGCACAATTAAATAAAAATATAGATCAAGGTTCGCACCGGTTTACTTTTAAACCTAGTAAACAGGGCATTTATCTGGTAAGGATTTCCGACAAATCATCTATATATAATGCAAAAATAATATGTACCGAAGCTAATACAAGCACTCCTGCAATTGAATATGATGGCTTGTTGAGTACTCAAATTTGTAACCAAAGTAAAGCTAAATCAACTGTTGTAAACACTCTGACTGATCTAACTGCCAAAAGTGGAGATATGCTCCGATTTACTGGATATTCAGGTATTAAAATAAATTCAATTTACGATTTGGTTTATTCAAACAAGAGTTATTCTTTTACTTTTGGGGATAGATATTTCAACTTTAAAAACTACACTATACAATCTTCAAAACCATGTTTTGTTGATGTTATGTTTTCAGTAACAGATGTGAATAAAAAAGGAATTGATTATTTATCAAACACTGATTTTACAGTTTCAGAAGATAATGCAACAATATCACCGAGTGAAACATTTAGGTTTGTACGGAAGTTGCAACAAATACCTTCAAAATTAAAAACTGTACTTTTAATTGATAATAGTGCAAGTGTATCATCGGATATTGAAACAATAAAAACTGCTGCAATTAAGTTTGTGCAGTCTATAAGCGACAAGCAAGAAATTGCTATTTACGAATTCTCAGATAGTCCAGTATTATTACAGAATTTCACTAATAATAAAACGCTTTTGGAAAATGCGATTAAAGGAATCAGTTTAGGTTATTCCTCCACAAACTTGTATGGGTCAATTATAACCAGTTTATCACAGTGGTCTGATTCTTATGCTGTATCTGGGCTTTTACAAGGTTCACTTATTGTTTTTACCGATGGGAGTGATACTCAAGGTTCTTCGACTTTAACTAATGTGACAACTGCACGTGGGGACAAAAAAATATACGTGATAGGTCTTGGTAGTGAAATAAGTCCAACAGCTCTCAACCAAATTGCAAATCCTGGACCATATTATCCGATTCAAAAAGCAACTGAATTAGATGCGGTATTTGCGACTATCCAGTCGGACATCCTTCAATTTTCAAATAGCTTTTATTGGCTAAATTATATGTCTCCCAAACGTACGGGAACTCATACATTAAAAGTTTCAGCAACAAATAATACGAATGTAACTGCAACCTCTTATTTAACTGGATCATTTAGTGCTTCAGGGTATCAATCTGTTCTATCGGGACTATATGTAAATAAAGAAGATACCCGGTTATATGGTTTAGATACAATTCGTTGTTTTTATTCAAAAGCTGGATATAGTTTTACCTATGATGTAAATGGTATTAACCAATATAGCAAAGATAGCCTAGTATTAAATCCTGTTACCTATTGGGCAAGTAAACCACCAGTATATTCTTGGAGCAATAGCAAAAGCAATGTTTCTACCCTGAAGTTATCTTCATTTTCAACTTCTACTTTATTTCCAAATTCAATAAAAAGTGATACAGCTTTCATTTCTTTAAAGGATGATGCAAACGGTTATACAAAGAATATAGTTTTGTTATTATATCCTGAATATGCAGAATTATCTACAACTGTTCCGAATAATGTTTCGTACACAACTGTTACGTTAGGTGGAGTAGTAACAAACATAGGGAAGGGTAATATCACAGAACGTGGTATATGTTGGAGTACAACTTCAACTCCTACAATTGCTAGCAATAAATTAGCCGTCGGTTCTGGTAATGGTATTTATCAATCAATAGTAACTGGATTAGCTAAAGGAACGAAATATTATGTGAGAGCCTATGCTACTAATGCAGCAGGTACAGCTTATGGTAATGAATTCTCATTTAGTACACTTGTAAATATTCCAACTCTTACAACCACAACTGTAAAAAGCATTACTTCAACATCAGCAAACTGTGGAGGAAGTATTACAAGCGATGAAGGAGCAACGGTTACCTCACGTGGTGTATGCTGGAGTGTAAATCAGAATCCAACAATAACAGATAATAAAACAGTTGATGGCACTGGAGTAGGTACTTTTTCTAGTACAATAACTGGATTAATTGCAGAAACAATATATTATCTTCGGGCTTATGCGATTAACAGTGTTGGGATTGCTTATGGAGCACAGGTCAGTTTTTCGACAAAACTACCAAGCTTAACAACCACATCGGTTTCATTAATTACTGCTACAACTGCAAGTTGTGGTGGAAATGTAACTGACATAGGAGGGGCTACTGTTACTGCACGCGGTGTATGTTGGAGTACAAGTTCAAACCCTACAATTGAATTAAGCTCTAAAACATCAAATGGCACAGGTTCTGGGTCATTTATCAGTTCTCTTACGGGATTAATTGTTAATACAACCTATTATGTAAGAGCATATGCAACTAATAGTATAGGTACAGTTTATGGCAATGAAATTAGTTTCTCTGCAAACCTCCCAGTAATAAGTACATCAGAGTCTTTATTACTGACATCAGCAACAGCAAAAAGTGGCGGAAATGTAACAAATGCTGGAAGTACTGCTGTTACAGAAAGAGGCGTTTGTTGGAGCACTAATATTACGCCAACTATTAGTAATAGTAAAACATCTGATGGTAGTGGGTTAGGAGTGTTTAATAGTTCAATAACAGGAATCACTAATGGAGCTACTTATTATGTACGAGCATATGCCACTAATAGTATAGGTACGGCTTATGGGGGTCAAGTAATAATTTCAACTAATCTACCAATCCTAACAACTAATGATGTCACATCTGTTACAACCTCTACAGCAAGTTGTGGCGGAAATATAACAGTTTTTGATGGTGAAGCTCCTATATTAGTAAGTGGAGTTTGTTGGAGCACAACTTCCAAACCTACAACTTCATTAACCACTAAAACGTCAGAAACTTCTGGATTTGGAGTATTTAGCAGTTCTATAACTGGTCTAAACCCAAACACAACCTATTATGTGCGTGCGTACGCAACTAATATAATAGGTACAAGTTATGGAAATGAATTACTAATAAAATCATTCACCGGAACAGTAACTGATATAGATGGTAATGTTTATAATACTGTTACAATAGGTACACAGGTATGGACTGTCGAAAACCTAAAAACCACTAAATTAAACGATGGAAGTATAATTCCGTTATCTATTGATACATGGAGTAGTATGACAACTCCTGCTTATTGCTGGTACGATAATTCAATTACAAATAAAAATATTTATGGCGCATTATACAATTTTTACGCTGTAGGTACAGGGAAATTATGCCCAACTGGTTGGCATGTACCTTCTGATGCTGAATGGACAAAACTTATAACTTTTTTAGGCGGAGCAAGTACATCTATAAATAAATTAAAGGAAGCAGGAATTAGCCACTGGTTAAGTCCGAATTTAGCAACAAACGAAAGTGGTTTTACAGCACTTCCAGCTGGACAAAGAAGGAACAACGGCACTTTCCAGTGGATTGGTGCATGCGGATACTGTTGGAGCTCTACTACAGGACCTTTGGGTATGAATTTAGGCAATATGGTTAATTTTGTTGTTAATAATGCATGGGGTTGCTCAGTTCGCTGTGTGAAAGATTAGATTTATTTTTTATCAATAATATTAAAACAGCAGGTCGTGTAATATTTCATTACACAATATTAAGTTTAAATTTTCTTGACTTGTTTTTCTTAAATAATATTTGTACATTTGTGAAAAGGCAAAATAAATATTTAAAAAGGAAAATATGGATATATTAAAAATGACTTACAAAACCATTGAAAACTCGTTAGTTAAGGATTATGATAACTATAAATGCACTTCAGACGAGATTAACAACCAGTTAAGGGCAAACATTCCACTTGAAAATATAAATTTTCAAGTGGAATATTTTGACTCTCTAATTCAGAAAATTGAAACCAAATCTGAAATTATTTTGTATCGTGTACTACCTTTAGAATTTATTGAGGTATTCAATGTTAATGATATTTACAGCGATAAAGGCTACTTTTCAACTTCTATAGATAGAGATAATATTTTGCAGTTTTGTAAATATCCTAGAATTGCTGTAATAGTAGTTTCATGTAAATCAGAAACGCACATGATAAATATGGAATTAAGTGATACGGTTTCTGGGAATGAGGGTGAGTATTTATTAGGTCGAGACTCTAATTTTTTAATTGTAGACAAGAGAGCATTTAATAATTATAATGAAATCCTTGAGTATTTTAATGGAGATAAGGATTGTGCTATTAACACTCAAGAATTAGTTGAATTCTCAGTTTTGAAAACAAATTAACTAATTAAATAAAACATAAATGATAATAGAAATAAAACCTCTTTTATATAGATATGATTTAGTAGAACCACCAATTGAGTGGAGTAAGTCTTTTAAAAGTATTGAAAAGAATTACATTGATGGGTTGGATCATAAAAACAAAGCAGATTTATTCTTCTTTACAGATTCAAAAGTAATAGCCCATGATTTAGGTAAAAACGCAGCTATTGATAATAATAAAAATCTATACTTTTTGACTTCTTTAAGTGAATTTAATTTTCCAGTCAAAGTAATTGATTTCAGTAATAGCTATAATATTTATCAAATGCTATGTTTATTATCAGATATAGATATTGGTGTGCTTTCAAATAAATTTCAAACATTTGAAGGGAAACAGACTTTTGAATCATTAAAATCAATTTTTGAATCTATTGAATCAGAATCTGATATGGATAAAAAGAAAAACCTGTTTTATCAATTGAAAGTTCACTCATTAAGTAGGTTTGATGATATTGGTTTGTTTGGTCAAAGACTCACTGATTTTGAAAATGGTATTATATTTAAAGAAATAGTGAAATTGAAATATCCAGATGTTGATGGGTATAAATGGCAAGAATTTAAAGATAAAAGAGGTTATACTTATTGCTTTTTCGATTGTGATAAACTACCCGAAAAATCGACAATTAAGGTTGAGATATAAATATAAGAAATTAGCATAAAAACTAATCGCCCAAAAGCAAAAAAAGCCACAGCAAGTTAGTGTGTATTTTCAAAAGTCTTGCAGTGGCTTTTATAGCTTTTTGATAATAGGCAGAGCGGTCACAGTACATTGGTTTTAGCTTTACGGCAAAGAAAAAAAGAAGCCGATAAAGCTAAAACCAATGCACTGTAAGTTAATAACTGGCGGTTGTGGTTTTGTCAACTCTAAAAAAACCACTACATTTGAAGTTAAATTAAAAATACCTATTCAATCTCACCGAAAATAAAAAACAATAATATCCATGACTATTGCAGAACTCAAACAGCTTAAAGAGAGCGAAGACAAAGTTGAATTTAAAGAAGCAAAAAGAAATTATCCGTTTAATGGGGGTTCGCATACATCACAGGACGAACGTCGCAAATGTTTTTTAGGATATGTTGTTGCCATGGCAAACGAAGGCGGAGGAATGTTGGTATTGGGAATGGCTGATAAGCATCCTCACAAAGTTGTTGGCTCTGATTTTGGGAAAGGGAAATTGGGAGAACTTGCCGATGCTGTTTATTCTCATTTGGCTATTCGGATTAGGCTTGAAGAACTTTTTGAAAATGACTTGCGAATATTAGTTGTTTATATTCCCTCTCGACCAATTGGCAAAACCTTAAAGTTTGAAGGCGTTCCACTTATGCGAATTGGCGATAGTTTGAGGAATATGAGCGATGAGGAATTATTTTCTATCCTTTCGGAACAAGAACCCGACTTTTCAGCTAAAATATGCGAAGGATTGACACTTGCCGATTTAGATGAAAATGCAATTCTGAAAATGAAAGAAGCGTATTCAAAGAAACAAGATAATCCTCAATTTATGTCCTTGTCTAACTCGCAAGCGTTGTCCGATTTAGGATTGACAAAAGCGAACCAACTGACTTATGCTGCATTAATTTTGGTTGGTAAAGTGGAAGCAATAAACAAATATTTGCCTCAGTCGGCAATTCATTTTGAATATCGCAACACCCTTTCACAAATAGTATTTGATAGTCGAACAATTTTTGCCGGTCCTTATTATTTGATAATCGATGATTTGTGGGAAGCAATAAACCAACGGAACGGAAAAATACCAGTTCAAGAAGGTCTTTATATTTTTGATATTCCGTTTTTCAACAAAGAAGTTATTCGAGAAGCCATTAACAATACGGTGGCGCATCGCGATTATCGCAAAACGAGCGAAGTGCTTATCAAACAATTTCCTTATCACCTTTATATCATTAATCCGGGCGGTTTCCCTTTGGGTGTGACACTTGACAATCTGCTAACTGTGAGTAGTACTCCACGAAATCGCTTATTGGCAGATGTATTGGCAAAAACTGGTATCGTTGAACGAAGTGGTCAGGGTGTTGACAAAGTTTATTATCAAACCATTTCGGAAGGAAAACCCGAACCAGATTACAGCTATTCTGACAATTTCCAAGTGGAATTACGGCTTTCAGCCGTAGTTGAAGAAAAGGCATTTTCATTGTTTATTAGGCACATACAGGAAAATAGAAAAGATGATGAAAAGCTTGGAGTTCAAGAGGTAATTGCCCTAAACAGAATTAGGAAAGACACTTATAAAAATTCGGTAGACGAAACAATCATTAAAAAGTTGATTAAAGAAGGATTGGTTGAGCGAATAGGAAAAACAAATTCACAGAAACTTATTCTTGGAAAAGAGTATTTTGTATTTACCGACAAAAAAGGAGAATATTCGGCCATTAAACCAATCGACAACAAACAAGCGAAAAGTTTAATCGTTCTTCACTTACAGGAATTTAGCAAGGCAAAAATGGCTGACTTTGAAGCCGTACTAAACCGATTTATGAATAAGAATCAAATACGTTATTTGATTGAACAATTAGTTGAACAAGGCGTGTTGGACAAAGAAGGGCAGTTCAAAGGAACAATTTATTCACTAACAAAAAAGGAAAAATAATACGGAGATTAAATCCCCGTATTTTCCCCGTATTTTTGTTCGTTCACAAGAAAAATACAAGACATCTGTTTGTATTACAAACACACTATCAACAAATTACGACTTTTTTAAAATCCCCATATTTTACGGAGAAACAGAAAACTCGACTTGCAATTGACTTGCGTTCTGACAGACAAAAACAAACATAGAAAGAAAACAGATTGAATGGAAAAATGAACGAGAACCTAATACATAGGAGTACGTGTGGTCTGAGGCACGAAGACCCAACATGTACTC